>NZ_JAKMTB010000007.1 GCF_025772985.1 Campylobacter sp. CNRCH_2014_0184h
TTTACTTCAATTGTTTATTTTATAGGGTTTATATTAAGAAATATTTTCAATAAAAATTCTCATATATAAAATTAAAAATTAACTTTTTGTAGCATTTTTTAAAATTAAAAATGATTGCAATTACTTATTTTTTATATATAGATCATAATCAAGTTTACAAAATCTATCTTTGTATGCAAAAAAATACTCACAAATTTATCGATACCATCCTAGTTTGTTTTAACCATAGTTTTTCAAAATTTATAATACTCGCATAGTATCCTTTAATATATTCTAAGAAATTATACTAAAATTATTTTATATTTTTTATGTTTTAATTTATCAATTTTACCTTTTATAGTTGTAAACGAATACAAATAACTTGCATAATAAAAAAATACTTAATTATTTTAATTTTTTAACAAAAAATATTCAGGAAACCAACAGTTTTCATCAGGGTAAAAGTAAAATTTGTATTGCAAATAATATCAAAATTCTACAATAAATTACAAATATTTATACTGGATTATAGTAGAAAAATTAATTTGTAAGATATTTATAATTATTAAAAAATATAATTTTTAAGCTAATATTTTTAACTTTTATATTGAAAATATTTTATTTAAAAGCTATGAAAGTTTCAAAATTTACCCATTTAAACACACTTTCTACTTTAGAAAATCCTGCTTTTTTAAGCATGGCTATGTTTTCATTTTGAGTATAAGGTATGAGAACATTTTCCAAAGCTTCTCGTTTGCTTGAAATTTCTAGCTTACTATAACCTTGCTCTAGTTTATACTGCTCATAAATTTGTATCATTTTTTTAGCTATTTTGACATCTTCATAAAGAATTTTTTCGCTAAGCACAAATATACCATTTTCATTTAGGTTTTGATAGATTTTATCAACTAACTCTTGTCTTTTGGGTGGGCGGATAAACTGCAAAGTGTAGGTGGCGATGAAAACATCATTTTTAAAAAACTCAAAATCATCTAAATTTTTTTGATGAAATTCCACCCTAGCTCCAAAAGCTTGGCATTTACTTTTAGCAATCTCTAGCATAGCATTAGCCTCATCAACCCCACTTAAAAGAAAATCTTTTCTTTTTTCATAAAGTGCAAGCAATAAACTAGCCGTAGAACAACCAAGATCACAAATTCTTGCATTTTGCGGTGTAAAATGATCTATGAGTTCGACTATGAGTTTTAAATTTTGCGTATAAAAAGGCACGGACCTTGACACCATATCATCAAAAACGCTTGCTACACTTTTATCAAATTCAAATTGTTTTTCTAAGGGTTTTTTAAAAATTTCATCTTTCATTTAATTTTCCTAAAATTTCTTTTGCTTTGTTAATATCTTTACTAATTTGTGCTTTTAATAAAGCTAAGTCGTTAAATTTCTCATTAGCTCTTATATAGTCAATAAAGCTTAACTCCACTGATTTTGTATTTGTGTTTGTGAAATTTTCATCTAAAATATGCGTTTCTAAAGCAAAATTTTCATCAGTAGATCTTATACCTATAAAACTTACACTATGATAACTTTTATTTTCAATCTTTACCAAAGTCGCATATACACCATCTTTAGGTAAAAAGAAGTCTTTGACGCATAAATTTAAAGTTGCAAAAAGCTCTTTAGCACCTATGCCTTGCCCTTTGATGATATTTGCCTGTATAGTATAAAACCTACCTAGGAAATTTTTAGCTTCTTTAACTTTAGCTTCTTCAAGTAAGGTTTTAATCATACTTGTATGAACGCTTTTGTTTTGAATTTTAAACTCATCTACAATGATAGTGTTTATATCACAAAGGCTTTGTATATCTTTGGCGCTACATTTTCTTTCTTTACCAAATTTAAAATCATAACCTACGATGATTTTTTCTAGTTTGGGAAATTCTTGCTTTAAAAGCTTTAAAAAATCCTCGCCTTTGTAATTTTTGATTTTTTCAAAATCACAAAAAATCAAAGGAAAATCAACCAAATTTACTCTAAAATCCTTAGGTGTTAAGGCTTCTTTTTCCTCTTTAGTGATGATAAACAAAGCTCCATTTTCATCTAAATGCTTAAAAAGCTCATAATGCCCCAAATGCATACCATCAAAACGCCCTATGGCTAAGCTCGTGATTTTAGTTTTTTCTATAGGCGTAGAAAAACTCAACATTACCTTCTTTTCCTTTTAAGTGTGACTCTTGACTTACTTGTAAAATCCAACCAAGCTTTGCACAGGCTTTTTCAAAGCTTTCTTTAGCAGTTTTAATGGCTTTGATATCTTTTACTACTCCGTTTTTATCACGCTTAGCATTTTTACCTACTTCAAATTGAGGCTTAAAAAGCAAGATGATAAGATCTTTAGCAAGTTTATCTATATGAAAAATTAAATGTGTTAAAGATATAAAACTCACATCACAAGTGATAACATCATATAAAATTTCACTTTTAAACTCACGCAAATCAGTGTTTTCGCAAATTTGGATATTTTCTAAATTTCTTAAGCTCTTATGAAGTTGATTAGAACCTACATCCAAAGCTGTGATATGTTTAGCCTTGTTTTGATGTAAAATTTGTACAAAACCTCCAGTCGATGAGCCTATATCTAAACAAATTTTATCTTTGATAGTAAATGTATGCTCTTGTAAAAAACGCTTGAGTTTAAAAGCAGCTCTACTTACAAAAAGCTCTTCTAAAAGCGTTAGTTTTAAACTCTCATCTTCTAAGGGGCTTTGAGATGTGATTCTAAAAGAGGTTTTTTTAAATTCATCATTGAGTAAAATTTGCTTGTTTTCTATAAGCTCACAAGCTTTATTACGAGAAATGTTTAACTTTGCACTTACAAAGACATCAAACCTCATCATCACCGCCTAAAAGAGCATTAAACTCAGCCTCATTGATGCACTTGACTCCTAAACTTTGAGCCTTTTCAAGCTTTGAGCCTGCTTCGCTTCCATATAATACAAAGTCCGTTTTTTTAGATACACTTGAACTTACTTTTGCTCCAAAGCTTTCGATTAGCTCTTTAAAATGATCGCGTGATTTACTTAAAGTTCCTGTGATAACAAAGGTTTTATTAGAAATATTTTCATTTATAATAAACTCTTTTTTCTCATCCTCTAAATGCAAAATTTCATAAAAATGCTTAATGCGGTTTGCGTTAACATGGGTAAATTCTTCTAAGCTTTTAGCCATTTGCTCGCCAAAGCCTTCTAAATTTGCATAAGCTTCATAGCTTTGTATAAACCATTCAAAGCCAAAAGATTGCGCTAGCTTTTTAGCTGCCACTTCTCCAATATGCTCTATACCCAAAGCAGTGATAAACCTTGATAAGGGGCATTTTTTTGCATTTTCAATAGCGCTTAGAAGGTTGTTGATTTTTTTCTCTTTAAAGCCTTCTAAACCTTCAAAATCACTATATTTTAAGAAAAATATGCTTTCTATATTAGTGATTTTTCCTTCTTTAAATAAAAGTTCTACGATATTTTCTCCAAGGCCGTCTATATTTAAACACTTTTTGGATACAAAATGTATAATAGAATTTACAAGTCTTGCTTTGCAGTCTAGGTTTTGACATTTTAAAAAAGCACCCTCATCTAAAAGCTCACTAAAACACTCAGGACAAAGAGTTGGCTTGGTGATTTTACTTTCTAAACCATCGCGTCTTTGGGTAAAAACTTTAGTGATTTTAGGTATAACATCGCCACTTCTTATCACACTTACACTATCGCCTATCATCACTCCAAGTCTAGCTATCTCATCAAAATTATGCAAGGTTGCAGACTTTACGATAACCCCGTCTAAATTTACAGGCTCTAAAACCGCCACAGGAGTGATTACCCCACTTCTTCCAACTTGTAAATTAACCCCGAGTAAGGTTGTAGTTTTTTCCAAAGCAGGAAATTTAAACGCAGACATAAATTTTGGAAATTTCACGGTATAACCCAAAAGCTTACAATGAGCTAAATCATCTACCCTTACAACCATACCATCCATCATCATAGGCTTTTGATCTCTTTTTTCTAAAAGCTCATGGTATTTTTCTAAAACCTCATCTAAAGTCTTTACACAAAAAACAAAATCATCTTTTAAAAAGCCAAGATTTCTTACAAACTCCATCACTTCAGAGTGTTTCTTAAACTCTAAAGAATTCTCCCCCACTCCCCAAGGATAAAATTTTAAATTTCTTTCTTTTGTAATGCTTGTATCAAGCTGTCTTAAAGAGCCACTTGCTGCATTGCGTGGGTTTGCAAATAAACTCAAGCCATCTTTGGCTCTTTTTTCATTGATTTTTTCAAAATCTTCTTTTAAAATCACTACTTCGCCACGAATTTCTATCTTGTTTTTATAAGGAATTTTTTGAGGTATATTGGATATCTCTTTAACATTTAAAGTAATATCCTCGCCTACTTCCCCATCGCCCCTTGTAGCACCGCTGATTAAAATACCATTTTCATAAGTAAGATTTAAACTTGCTCCATCAAATTTAGGTTCTATGAAAAAATCAAACTCACATTTAGCTCTTTTTGCCCAAGCTCTAAGTTCAGCTTCATCAAAAACATCTTCCATAGACCACATTTTTGCACTATGTGCAAGTTTATGAAACTCACTTTGTATAGTTGGGGCGATATTTTGCGTAGGAGAGTCTTTAGAAATCTTTTCTTGATGAAGCGTTTCAAATGCTTTTAACTCTCTTATAAGTTTATCGTATTCTTCATCGCTTGCTAAAGGCTCATCATCTTCATAATAAGCCCTCATCCATTCTTTTGCTAATTTTACCTTTTCTAAATACTCTTGATAAGTCATCATTACTCCAAAGAAAGTTCATCCATAGCTTTTGCAAGTTCAAACATTTGTTTATGTTCATATACATCATGCACTCTTATAATACTTGCTCCATTTTTAAAAGCCTCTAAATGCAAATAAAGCGTACCCGCTAGTCTTTGCTCAACACTTGAGCTAAAATAAGCATTTATCATACTTTTTCTACTAGCTCCGATTAAAAGTTCTTTTTCAAAGCGTAAAAAATGCTCTAAATGCTTGATTAACATCATATTATGCCAAGGACTTTTACCAAAACCAATACCAACATCTAAAATCACATCTACTAAACCAAGCTCACTTAGCCTTTTTAGTTTTTGCGCAAAAAAATCATCAAGCTCAGCTAATACATCTTCATAATGCGGGTTATCTTGCATATTTTGTGGAGTATTTTGTATATGCATGAGTGTGTAAGTGGCTTTGTATTTTAAAGCTAGTTTGGCTAAATTTTCATTTTTAAAACCGGTGATATCATTAATAAGCTTAAAGCCTTTATTTAAAGCATATTCTAAACAATACTCATCAAAACTATCTAAGCTAAAAATACATTTTTCATAAAGTTTTTCTTTATAGATTAAATCTAAGGTATTTTTTAAACGCTTAAACTCTTCTTCTTGCCCACAATACACACTACCAGGTCTTGAAGAAACCCCGCCTATATCTATATAATCAGCCCCTTGAGAAATCATGAGTTCGATTTTTTCTAAAACTTCATTTTCTTTAACCCTACTTTGAGCATTAAAACTATCTTCATTAATATTAATCACACCCATAATTTTTGCGTGTTTGGGTTTAGCGAAATTAGACTTTAAAAATAGTGCTAAATTTTTAAGTTTAAAATCTTGTAGTTTTTCTTTTTCTATAAGCTTTTTAGCTTGATCTTGTGTTACCATAAGCAAGGCATTGGTATGTTCTTTGCCTAGTATAACTTCTTTATGTGTTACAAGCTCAGCTCCAACCCTTAGCGCATCTTGTTTGAGTATATTTGCAGCAGGTGCTCTTAATTCTTTGATAAGAAAAAAATGAATTTGAGTTTTTTCACTCATAATTTTCTCGCCTGCTTTATGTGGCTTTATATATTTAGAAATTTTTTCAAAATCTGTATTAGGATTGATTTTAATGATTTTCATTTTTTCTCTCGTGTAAAATTAAAGCTATAGTGCTTAGTAAAATAATTGGCTTTGCATTTAATTTAGCTAATTCATAAGCTTTATAAAAAAATTCAATTTCTTCATCGTTTAATTTTATATCTTGTTTAAAACATTCATGGCTTAAAGTGCTAATTAACTCTAAACACTCATGCTTATCTATATTTTCATATTGTTTTAATAATGAAGCAATTTGAGCTAGATCCATTTTTTTAAGATCCAAATTTAAAGACATCTTTTCTTTTTGAATTTTATGCTTTTTTATGATAAATCTTGAAAGTATAGTAGGTAAAAAAACATTTTTTGAAGGAGCTACGATGATAAAATATACATTTTTTGGTGGCTCTTCAAAAAGTTTTAACAAAAAATTTTGCGCTTCTTCACGAAAAGACTTGGCTAGTATAACAATGATTTTAGCTTGTGCTTCAGCTATATAACTTTCATTCATAATAGCTTTTGCGGTTGCTTGGCCGTTTTTGTCATAAGTTAAGTCATTTAGTCTTAATTCTAAGTCAGGATTTTTGGGTATGAAAAATCTTAGATTTTTTTGATCATATTCTTCTGTGAGCTTTTCTTGCATTAGCTCAAAATCATTATGGATAATGATTTTATTTCTTAGATTCAAATTTCTACCTTAGAAAAAAGCACAGCCTCTAAGCTTTGCTCAAATACTTTATATAAAGAAATGAGTTTATAGTCTAATTCCTTATCACGCGAGGAAAGGTAAAAGCTATTTTGCAATTGCTCATCAAAAAGCCAAAGCATACTTTCTGCTTTAGAATTAGCGATTTTAAATTTAAAACCTGTATTAGTTCCTATATAAAAAAAGGCATAACCATTAGGAAAAGAAATACTTAAAAGATCATTTAACAAATCTATATCTTCTTGGGTATTACAAGTTTTATTATAAATTCCTTTTAAAGACACAAAAGGCACTAAAGGTCTTGTGGAACTAGCGTTAATTTGGCCTAAAAAATACTCTTCAAACCACGTTCTTTGATCATCAGTAATCACAATAAAAGTATAACCTTGCAAAAGCAAAGCTAACTTAGAAGCGATCAAAGGCGACCACTCAAGACGCCTTTCTTCTAACCAACTTGTATAAGTACCATTTTCTCGGATTTGCTCTAGGGTAAATTTTAAAAAACTATTGCTCATTTATATATCTAGTTTATAAACTTCATGTAATACTCTTACAGCTAATTCGCCATATTTTTCATGCACGATAACTGAAATTTTAATTTCACTTGTAGAAATCATTTGTATGTTGATATTTTCATTTGCTAATGCTTTAAAAGCTGCCGAAGCTACTCCAGAATGTGATTTCATACCCACACCCACAACTGAAACTTTTACCACAGCACTATCTGTTTCTATATTAGCATTAGCACCTAAAACTTTTTTCATAGCATTAGTTGCTAAATCAAGTTCATTTTCAGGCACAGTAAAACCTAAATTTGTAGCTCCATCTAAACCTACATTTTGGATAATCATATCTACATTGATATTTTCATTTGCTAAAGTCCCAAAAATTTCAGCAGCAATACCTGGCTTATCATCGATATTTCTTAAAGTAACCCTTGCTTGGTTTTTATCTAGTGCTATACCACTAACCAAAGCTTGTTCCATATTTTCCTCCTTAGTAATGATCGTACCTTCATTTTCATTAAAGCTACTTCTAGTAACTAATTTTACATTTAATTTTTTAGCAAGTTCTACAGAGCGATTTTGTAAAACCTTAGCTCCTAAACTTGCAAGCTCTAGCATTTCTTCATAAGAAATTTTATCTAGCTTTTTAGCCTTTGGCTCAATTCTAGGATCGGTAGTATATACCCCATCTACATCAGTATAAATTTCACATAAATCAGCATTTAAAGCTCCCGCTAGTGCTACCGCACTTAAGTCACTTCCACCACGCCCCAAAGTAGTAACATTACCCATTTTGTCAATACCTTGAAAGCCAGCAACTACTACGATATATCCCTCATCTAAGGCTTTGTTAATATTTGTAGTATCAATGTGTTCTATTCTTGCTTTAGTATAAACATCATCTGTGATAATTCCTGCATTGCGTCCGGAAAATGCAGTAGCTTTTAAACCCATTTCATTTAATGCAATAGCAAGCAAAGATGAAGTCACGCGTTCGCCACTACTTAAAAGCATATCCATCTCACGACCTGAAGGATTTTTACTAAAATGGTGAGCAAAATCAATAAGTTCATTAGTAACCCCACTCATCGCTGAAACTACCACAACTAACTTATCACAAGTTTTTTTACTTTTTGCTACTCTTTTAGCAACTTCATCAATACGCTCAAGCGTTCCTACACTTGTTCCCCCATATTTTTGTACGACCAGCATTAAATATACCCCCTTTCTTTAAAATATTTTAAAACCTTAATATATATAGGTTTTTTAAAATGGTTAATCATATCATAAACATCTTCTAATGAAGCAAATTTATAAGCATCAAATTCAGGATTTTTAGTGTTTAGATTAATGATAGCTTTATTTTTCAATCTAACCAAAAAATATTTTTGGCTTTGACCATCATAAGGATACATTTTTTGTGCAACCTTAGTTGGAAAATCATAATTAATCCACTCAGGATATTCAGCTAAAATTTCAACCTCATCTGTGCCTATTTCTTCTTTTAACTCTCTAAATAATGCACTTTTAACTTCTTCTTCCTCATCTATACCACCTTGAGGAAATTGCCATATATCTTCCATATCATTGCGTTTAGCAAGTAAAATTTTACATTCAAAAGGATAAGCTGATGATAGTACAACAGCGGCTACATTTGGCCTATATTTTTTTTCTTTTTCCATGATTTTCTTATCCTTGACTTTTTAATAATATAATTCTAACAAAAAAATACGAATTTATAATCACATTTTAAAGAAGTTTTATGCATTTATACATACATATACCATTTTGTGAAAGCAAGTGTTTTTATTGTTCTTTTACTTCACTTAAGAAAAAGGACTTTGAAAAAGATTATTTAAATGCTTTAACGCAAGATATAAAATATCAACTAAATTTTTTCAAACTTGATAAAAATTCCATAAAGACTGTTTTTATAGGTGGTGGAACGCCTAGTTTAATGGATGCTAGTTTTTATGAAAAAATATTTATTTTTATACAAAGTTATTTACAAAAAGATAGTGAAATTAGTATAGAAGCAAACCCCAACTCGAGTAATTTTTCTTGGCTTAAAGAGATAAAAAATTTAGGTTTTAATCGTATTTCTTTTGGAGTGCAAAGTTTTCATGAAAAAAAATTACAATTTCTTGGGCGTATTCATGATCAAAAAAGTATTTTTACTAGTATAGAAAATGCAAAAAAAGCAGGATTTAATAATATCAATCTAGACTTAATTTACGATACAAAACTTGATGATAAAAAAATGCTTGATTATGAAATTTCCAAACTTACTCTGCTTGATATTAACCATGTGAGCGCTTATAATCTAACCATAGAAGAAAAGACAAGATTTGCTAAAAAATTTCATTTTAAAAAAAATGCACCGCGCCTTGCAAAGCATTTTATTAAAGCAATTGAAATCCTTGGCTATAAACAATATGAAATCAGCAATTTTGGACAAATTTGCAAACACAATCTTGCATACTGGCAAGGAAAAGACTATATAGGTTGTGGTTTAAGTGCGGTGGGATTTTTAAAAAATCAAAGATTTTATACTAAAAAAAGTTTAAAAGATTATATAACAAATCCTTGTTTTAGAGAGATTGAAAATTTAAATTCAAAAGATTTACGCTTAGAGCATATTTTCTTAGGACTTAGAAGTATTATAGGAGTGGATGAAACAAAGCTAGAACCTTTAGAAAAAGAAAAAGCAATATTTCTTAGTAAAAAAGGAAAGCTAGTTTATAAAAATGGAATTTTTTATAACACCAACTACCTTTTAAGCGATGAACTAGCTTTGTATATTAGCACTTAGAAAGTAATGTTTTAAATTTTTTAATTCTATCAAGTATTTTTGGACTTAATCTTAACAATTCATGGGTATGATCATTTATAATGATACAATTTTGCTTCCAAGCCTTAGTGGATTTTAATAAAGAATAATTCAATAAGCTTTGTTTGTTTGCACCCATTCCAAGTATGATCATATCAGGATTTTGCTTTAAGATATGCTCTTGAGAAAGAATGGGTCTTGAAACCTTACTTTTAGGACTAACATTAGAAAAACCCAGTAATCTTAAAATATCTGCAATCAAAGAATTATCATTAAAAGCCATCAAAGGTTGAGCTGAATATAAATATATAACATTTTTATTTTTAGCTTGTTCTTGAAGTTGTTTAAGTTCATTTTGAAAATACTCCAAAAGTTTTTGCCCCTGCTCCTCTTTATGAATAAGCTTTGCTAAGATGAGAATATTTTCTTTGATATCCTCTAAATTTTTTGATTGTAATGCAATGCTTTTGATTTTAAACTGATCTAATATGGGTTTTAGATTGAAAGAATATTCACTCAAAACAACTAAACTTGGTCGCAGGGAAACAATTTTTTCCACTGAAGGGTTAGAAAAAGTACCTACGCTTGGGATATTTTTAGTCTTTTCTTCTGGATAAATACTAGAATATTGTAACTTAGCAATACCAACAATCTCATCTGCTCCATCAAGCATAAATATGGTCTCAACACTAGCAGGATCTAACACCACTAAACGCTCTTTAGAATACACAAAACTAATCACAATACTTATTAACAATAAGATTTTTTTCATTTTATTCCTTTAAAGCTAAAACATATGGTCTTGCATTTTTATAAATCACTTCGCATTTTAACCCATAAATTTCATATAAAATTTCAGGAGTAAAAAGCTTATGTGTACTGTCAAAATACCGAACCTTTCCATCTTTTAAAAATACCAATTGATCACAAAAAATAGAAGCTAAATTTAAATCATGCAAAATAGCCACAATAGAGATATTTTTTTTATGGATAAGTTGCTCACAAAATTTTAAAATTTCTATAGAGTATTTTAAATCTAAAGCTGAAGTAGGCTCATCTAGGAAAAGTATTTTTGGATTTTTTAATAAAGCCCTTATAAGGAGGATTTTTTGGAATTCTCCCCCACTTAAAGATAAGATATTTCTATGCAACAAATGTTCGCATTGTAGTGTTTTTGCGTAATTTTTCACTTCTTTTATATCTTCATGAGTATAACTTGAAAAAGAATACTTTAGTGCGTTATATTTTCCCATTAGCAAAACATCTACAACTTTTAAAGGAGCTTGGAGTTTAGATTTTTGTGGTACTAGCCCTATTAGACGTGATATGTCTTTTGTGTTAATATGATTCACATTTTCGCCTAATAAAACAATTTCACCTTGATTTGGCATTAAATCTTTCAATAGTAACTTTAATAAAGTACTTTTTCCAGACCCATTTGGACCTAAAATACCTAAGAATGTTTGATGTTTTAGACTGATATTGATATTTTCAAGTAATGCTTTATGATCATATGAAAAATACAAATTATGAATTTTAATCATTTTTCAAAATCCTTTTTTTGACTTCAAAGCTAAATATAAAAATATAGGCGAACCAAACAAAGCAGTAATAATGCCTATGGGTATTTGAACAGGAGAAAGTAAAGTCTTTGCTATAATATCACTAATGAGCAAAAAAATACCACCAAAAACAACAGAATATGGGATCACAATAGCATTATCATAGGTTTTAAAAATCAATCTCACAACATGCGGTATAATCAAACCAACAAAAGCTATAATCCCCGTAAAAGCCACAGCAAAAGATACAGCTAATGAAGAAACGATCAAAAGTTTTATCCTTAAGCTATATGCATCAACTCCTAAATTTTTAGCCTCTTCATCTCCGCTTAGTAAAATATTTAAGGCATTTTTATTGATATAAAAATACAATAAACTTAAAAGCAAAGGCAAGATAAGAATTTGCACATGATACCAAGAACTTAAGCCAATATTTCCCATCAACCAAGCTACAACCTTAAAAGAGTCTTCTCCAATAACATAAGTAAAAAATGAAGTAAAAGCTCCTAAAAAAGATGATGTAGCAATACCAATAATCAACAATGTGCTAATGGAAGTTTTAGAAGCAATTTTAAAAACAAAAAAAGAAAAAATACTCGAACAAATAAAGGCAAAAATTCCATAATAATAATCTTCAAAGCCCAATAAATAAGCAACAATAGCCCCAAAAGTAGCCGCTGAAGCAATACCTATGATATAAGGATCTGCTATGGGGTTTGAAAATACATTTTGGGTAATAGCTCCACTACTTGATAATAACATTCCAATCAAAATAGCCATAACTACTCTACTTAAACGAGCATCTATGATCATTTGATTTAAAGTGTCATTATGTATAAAAACATATTCATACAGTTGCACAAGGTTGATATTTTCCTCACCTAAGCATAACGCCATTACAATAACCACAAAATAAGCCAAAACAAACATGGAGTAAATTAAAGTGTTTTTAGAACACATACTTAAACTCCGTATAATAACTTCTTCCATTTCCTGGTAGGTACTGATCATTTATACTATCTTGATAGGTGTAATATTTTTTATCAAATATATTTCTTATCCCTACAGCAATTTGCAAATTTTTATAATTATAACTTGCTCCAATATCTACTAAAGTGTAGTCTTTAATCCATTCATTTTGATACATTTTTCCCGTTTTCTCATCTATCATACCACCATCTTTAGCTCTAGAATGATAATTTAAGTCAACAAAAGTATTAAAATTTGCACTCCAGTAATAATCTAATCCCGCATATAAATTAACCTTAGAAACATAAGGAATTCTTAAGCCATCATTAACCCCTTTAGATATACTTGCATCGATGTAAGCTACACCTTGTTTTAAGATCAAAGTTTCTCCGAGTAGTTTTTGACTTAAATTCATTTCAACACCAAGTCGTCTAGTCTCATCTATATTGTAGTATTTCCACCATGATCCTGATGTAGCATGCGGGTTGCCAAGATAAGCTATCTCATCTTTACTTTGGGTGTAAAAAACACTTGCTCTAAAAGCGTGAAAATCCCACAATACATCATTAATACCCAATTCAAAGGTATGAAAAATTTCAGAATTTAAATCCGTAGAATAATACTTCTTACTTTTGTTGTCTTTATTTACAAATTGTGCTGGGCTTGGGGATATAAAACCCTTTTCGTATTTAAAATAAGCCAAACCCGTATCAGAATATACAAAAGTAGGAGTAAACTCAAAAGCAATATTATCACTGTGTTTTTTTGTATCAAAAAGACTCAACTCATCTATAATTATGGGGTGATTTGGAGTGTTAATTTGCATTTGATTTTTATAACTTCTATGTGTGGTGTATTGGTTCCATTCGTATCGAATACCACTAGATAAAACAAAAATATCATTAAATTGATGAGAGTTTAAAACAAAAATCGAATGGCTTTGTTTGTTCATATCCATAATAGTTTGCATATAATGATAAGGTATGATAGGAAAAACACTATATTTTAATAAGCTTGTTCGCTTAGCATCATGATTTAAAAAATCATACCCGCTTACCAAGTAAGAATTCTCATTATAATTGTATTTTGCTTTAAAATTAAACCCTAAAGTTGTGTCATTAAATCCACTTCCATCTTGGTAAGCTTTAATGCCTTTCATCATAATCACATCTTTATCGTAAACGATTTTTTGATCTTGCCAAAAACTCCCTAAGCGAAATTCCCAAGCATCGCCAAGATAGTAATTATAATCTAAGCTTAATTCAGATCTATTAGTTTGTGTGATATTCTCTGAAGCGCCTTTTTGTCTAGGGTTACTTTCAATTTGCGCTTTGGTTAAATAGCCGCTATTTTTATTTATACTTTTAAAATGATTATAATTTAATGCAATATTACTATTTTCATCAAGATCACTCATTATGCCTGTATTAAGATGAAAGCCTTTTTCATTGTAGCCTTCTTGAAAGCCATTTTTGTCAAATTTTTGAGCACTCAAAGACAAAGCCACATCATCACGTAAAACCTTATTTAAATTAAAACCGAAATTACCTCCATCGATAATATTTTGGTAAGATTGTGTTTGACCAAAAATAGAAAAATGATCTTGTTTTTGCTTTTTGCTTATAATATTGATCACACCACCTCTTGTGCCATTTCCATATAAAATTGACCCTCCACCCGGTATGATTTCTATACGTTCGATATTGTTTATATTAATACCATTTAAAGGAGTAACACCATGGGAATTATCAAGCATATTAATTTGGCGACCATCTAGCATTACCTTAACAGCAGTATTAGATTTATTTCCTTGTCCTCTCATATCAACATTACGACCTAGTCCAAAATTAACAAAATTGATTTCAGGTATACTCTCTAACACTTGCTCTATAGAGCTAAAACCTTTTTTCTTTAAAGAAGAACCATCTACAACAATAACATTTCTCAAATTCTTATCCGCATCTTGCTCAAATCCACTCGCAGAAACCACAAGTTCATCTAAATACACTTTTTCATCTTTTGTATTTAATGCATTAGCCCATGCATGATTTAAAAATAATACTACATAAAAAGAAAACGAAATAATCCTACTTGTAGAATTCATTATATATACTCCTTAGTGATTACTATATAATAATGATAATTCATATCATTATTAAAAAAAGAGAAATATACTCTCATTTAATTTAAAAAAAGATAAAATAATAAGCGATTTAAGATAAATTTAATTTGATAATTGATATTGTTTTTCAAAATTTTATAAAAAGGATACTATTCAATGAATTTTAGTACTATCATTGAGCATATGAACTCACACCATCAATCCAACATTATAGACTTATGCAAAAAATTTTCTGACTCCAAGAAAATCGAAAAAGCTATACTTCAAAGTGTGGACTTTGAAGGACTAGATATAATCTACAATGATGATCAAACACTACGCATTAATTTTCCAACAAAAGCTGATGTAAACACCATTAAAGATATCATTATCGAGCTTTGCATGAATGCAAAAAACGATGGTTTAGAAAACATTCATCAAGAGATTGATGAATTTATCGCACAATACAATTCCATCATTTTAGCAACACTCACTGAAAATGGTGAAACCACTTGCTCTTATGCTCCATTTTTTAGATTTCAATCTGAAAATTACATTTACATTAGTCAAATCAGTGAGCATTTTCATAATATCAAAACAAACCCAAACAACATTGAAGTAATGTTTTTAGAAGATGAATGCAAAGCGAGTTCGGTCACTCTAAGAAAAAGACTACGCTATAAAGCAAGCGCATCCATTCTTGAAAGAGATACAGAATTTGACAAAAAATATGATGAGTTTGAAAAACAAACAAAAGATGATAAAGCAGTGAAGATGATTAGAACTATGCTTGATTTTCATTTGATTAAACTTAACTTTCACAATGGACGCTTTGTAAAAGGATTTGGCAAAGCTTATGATATACAAGATGGGAAAATTATTCACATCAAAGGAAAACACCCTCATCAATTCTCACACAAAAAATAGCTTGCTAGGTAACTTACCTAGCATTAGCGCATTCACAAGAAAACCTTTTAAGCTCAGGAAGCTTTATGGAAAGTTCATTGATGTTTTTTAGCATATCATTACAAAAGTTATTTAAATTTTCTTTTACTCCATAATACGCCCAAACACCTTGTCTATCTACTTCTAAAAAATTAGCTTCTTTTAAAATTTTTAAATGTCTTGAAAGCCTTGATTGGCTCATATTTAAAGAGCTTTGCAAATCACACACACAAAGCTTTCCGTATTTTTGTAAGAAAGCTAGGATCAAAATCCTGCTTTCATCATTAACCGCACTTGTTATTTTTAAAAACTCTTGCATAAAAATCCTTATATAAAAAACATTAAAAGACCAAAACTAATCGCAATAGCAACAATCATACTTGCAAATAAAATCAAAAAGCTTGTTTTGAAAATTCTTTTAAGCAAAATAAGCTCAGGCAAAGAACACCCTACTCCTGCTATTAAAAAACTCATCATTATACCAAGTGGAATTCCACTGGTAGTTAAAGCTAGTGCTACAGGTATCATAGCTGTACAATTCATATAAAGTAAAACTCCTATAAAAGCTGCTATAAATACGCCCAAAACTCCATAATCTTTCATATAATTTTGGAAAAAATCTTGTGGAAAAGCACCATGTATAACAGCCCCTATAGCCATACCTATAACAATATAAGGTAAAATTTTTTTATACTCTTTAAAGCTTTGTGAAAATAATATTTTGATTTTACTTTCTTTAGCTTTGTTTTTAAAATTTAAAATTTTACTTGTTTTAGAATTTTTAGCAAAAACCAAGCTAGGTTTTTGACAACATGAGCTTTGAAAAGTATTGTTAGAACAACATGACTTTTGCTCTAAATCATTTTTTAAAAAGTCTTCATTAAAAAATCCTTGAGTGTTTATTTTAGAAACACAAAAAGCAATAAATAAAATCACACAAAATAAAAACCCCACATAAAATAAAGATATTTTTAAGCCAAAACTCACCATAAACATCACTACTATAATAGGATTAATTAAAGGCGAGGTGATTAAATAAGCTATGCATACCCCAAGTGGGACTTTAGCTTTTAAAAATGCGTTTAAAAGCGGTATGCTTGAACATGAGCAAAATGGAGTTAAACAACCCAAAAGTATGGCTTTTATATAGCTTGTAAAAGAATCTTTCTTTAAATGCTCATTAAAAAATTTGGCATAGCGCTCATTTAAATAAGCAATAAGCATACTAACCAAAATAAACAAAACAGATATTTCTATAAATAAAATAAGAAAATCTTTTAAAATAAAAACTAATTTCTCCATGCTTTTCCTTTTTTATTTTTAATTCAATATAACAAAAATATATTAATATATCAAGATATCTTTATATATTAATATGATAAAAGTAATAATATTTTTAAGTATTTTTATGTAAAATGTAAACCATATATTCAAACGAAAGAAGATAAAATAATGAGTTTTGGTGAAATTTTAGTTATTTTAGTTGTAGCTATTTTAGTGCTTGGGCCTGAAAAATTACCTTCAACTATAGTTGAAATTGCAAAAATTTTAAAAGTCATTAAAAGTAATATCGATGAAGCAAAAGCAAGTATTAATAAAGAACTAAAAATAGCAGAATTAAAAGATGAAGCACAAAAATACAAAGATGAATTTTCACAAACTAATGAAAATATCAGAAAAAAACTAAGTTTTGAAGAATTTGATCAACTCAAAGAAGATATTTTAAATAATACCAAAGAATTAAAAAGTGAAATTAATGATTTAGAAAAAGATATACAAGAACTTTCTAATCTTGAAGAAAAAATTCAAAAAGATGAAAAAAATACTCAGAAAATGGAAAGCTAAGAATGTTTGAAGAATTAAAACCGCATTTAGTAGAACTTAGAAAAAGATTATTTATAAGTGTTGCTTGTGTTGTTGTGATGTTTTTTGTATGTTTTAGTTTTAATAACTATATCATAGATATACTAAAAGCGCCTGTTGAAGCGGCCTTACCTGAAATTTCAAGACAAATGACCTTTGTTGAGTTACAAGAGCCTTTGTTTACTGCGATGAAGGTTTCGTTTTTTACAGCTTTTTTGATTTCTTTGCCAGTTATTTTTTGGCAGTTTTGGAAATTTGTAGCACCTGGACTTTATGATAATGAAAAAAGATTAGTAGTACCTTTTGTAAGCTTTGCTAGTATTATGTTTGCACTTGGTGCTTTATTTTGTTATTATATAGTTATACCTTTGGCTTTTAAATTTTTGATTGATTTTGGGGTGCAAACCCAAGATTTTAAGCCTTTAATTAGTATAGGTTTATATGTAGGCTTTTTTACTAAATTAGTAATCGCTTTTGGTTTAGCTTTTGAAATGCCTGTAATAACCTTTTTCTTTGCTAAACTTGGACTGATTGATGATACTTTTTTGAAAAAACATTTTAGAGTTTCAGTTTTAGTGATTTTTGTTTTTTCAGCTATGATGACACCACCTGATGTTATATCACAATTTTTAATGGCTGTTCCTTTATGCGGGCTTTATGGAATTTCTATTTATATAGCTAAAAAAGTTAATCCTAGTCAAAAAGAAGATGATGAAAATGATTAATAAAGATCTTTTGCTTTCTAGTTATGATTATGATTTACCCAATGAACTTATAGCAAATTTTCCTATTTTACCCAAAGAAAATGCCAAGCTTTTAGTATATGAAAGATGTAAAGATCAAATTTCATATTTGCATTTTAAGGACTTAGCTAAAATTTTACCACCTTGTGAAATCATCTTTAATGATACCAAAGTCATCAAAGCAAGAATTTATGGAAACAAAGAAAGTGGTAGTAAAATAGAACTTTTTATCAACCATCCTTTAAAAAATAATGATTTTTTAGTGCAAATTCGGGGTAAGGTTAAAGAAGGGCAAATTTTATATTTTGAAAATTCTTTAAAAGCTAAAATCAAAAAATTACATGATGATGGCACAAGAGAAGTAGAGTTTTTTAATGATGAAAAAGAGCTTAATCATCATGAAGTTTTTGAAATTTTAGAAAAAATAGGCCATGTGCCTTTACCACCTTATATTAAAAGAGCAGATGAAGCGCAAGATAGCATTAACTATCAAAGCATTTTTGCTAAAAATCAAGGCGCAGTTGCCGCACCTACTGCAAGCTTACACTTTGATGAAGCAATGATCAATGAACTTAAAAAAAATCATAATATCCATACTATCACACTACACGTTGGCGCAGGAACTTTTAAAGGTGTAGAATGTGAAGATATACGTGATCATAAAATGCATTCAGAATTTTTTCATATTGATGATGAAACTTGTGCTTTGATTGATTCTTCCAAGAAAATACTAGGCGTTGGTACTACTGTTACTCGTTGTGTAGAGTACTATCATAGAAAAAAATTAAAAGAAGGTTTTTGTGATTTGTTTTTACACCCACAAAATACCCCACAAAGACTTGATTATTTACTTACTAATTTTCACTTACCAAAATCAACTTTAATTATGCTTGTAGCAGCATTTATAGGTAGGGAAAAAACCTTAGAGCTTTACCATGAAGCTATAAAAAATAACTATCGTTTTTACTCATATGGTGATGGAATGCTAATTATTTAGTCTTTTTCTTGATATATTTTTTATCAATATAACCCAAATCTATAAGTTTTTGATAAATTTTAGCCAGTATAGGCCCTCCTGTACTACTACCGCTTTTTCCGTGTTCGATTAAAACCACTACTACATATTGTGGTTTTTCATAAGGTGCATAAGAAGTAATCCAAGCATGAGATCTTAAAAAATATTCTAAATCCTCTTCTTTAATACGCTTTTTTTCACTTTGAGAAATTCCAACTACTTGTGCTGTTCCTGTTTTGGCTGCTATGGTAATAGGTGAATTTCTTAAAAATCTTGCCGTAGTTCCACCGTCTTCATTAGCAACTTCATACATAGCACGCCTTAAAAGTGGAAGTTTTGATAGTTCAAAAGTCGTAAAAACACTTTCATTATTATCAAAATTTATCTTAGTAATATTATCATCAACGCTATGTAAAAAATGCGGTGTGATATCTTTAGCCGTAGCAATCATAGCTGTAAATTTAGCCACTTGCATAGGAGTAGCAAGAAAATCACCTTGTCCTATGCTTGTATTTAAAGTTTCACCTTGATACCATGGTTGGTTGTATTTTTCTTTTTTCCATATTCTATTAGGTACTGTTCCTATAAATTCATTAGGTAAATCCACTCCTGTTTTTGCACCAAAACCTATTCTTTCAAAAACAGAACTAATAGTATCAATACCAACCTCTAAAGCGCCTTTATAAAAATACACATCACAACTTTCCCTAATAGCATCTGTCATATCTACATAACCATGACCTATAGCCTTCCAACATCTAAATTTTCTACCACCAAGCTCAAAGTTAGAATCACACAAATATTTATGATTTTCACTTACTTTTCCACTATCTAAAAAAGCTAAAGCTGTACCCATTTTTATAACTGAACCTGGAGGATAAAGACCGTTAATAAGTTTATTAGTAAAAGGATGATTTAAATCATTAGAAAGTTTATCCCATTCTTCTTGACTAATACCCGTAACAAATGGATTGAGATTATACTCAGGAAAACTACCCGCTGCCAAAATAGCTCCGCTTTTTACATCCATTACTATAGCTGCACCTGCTAAATTTTCAAAAATACTGGCTAAGTATTCTTGCAAATCAAGATCTATGCTTAAAGTGATATTACTTGAAGTAGGTTTTTTATAAGAAAGTTCTTCTATTTCTTTATTTAATGCATTTACCTTGCTAACCTTTTCACCATTTTGACCTTGTAAAATATCATTATAAGAACGCTCTATGCCACTACGCCCTACATAGCTAGTCAATCTTGCAATTTCATTTTCATTCATATCATTTAAATTTGCTTTTCCAACATAACCTATAACATGGCTAGCTAAAGCATCATAAGGATAAAATCTTTGAGTAGTAGATTTAACTTGCATGTTTTCGCGCAAATTAAGCTTAGTAAAATGCTTAATCATCGCATCATATTCTACAAATGGAACTACTTCTATATAATCTTGATTATAATAAGAATCTGCTTTTATATAATTTCGTTTTAATTTAGTTATGTTTAAATCAGGAAAAGCATCTACTATAACCTGCAATTCCTGCTCTAAAAGATTTCTGTTTTTCTTTTTTATATGCAAATATGGCTTTATAGAGATCGAAAAACCTAATTTATTTACCGCTAAGGGTCTACCCTTTATATCTAAAATTTGCCCTCTAACAGGTGCTAAAAATTGCGTTTTAATGGCATTTTGTTTAGCTATTTCTTCATAATAAACATTAGATTTAATACTTATATAATACACCCTAGCAAGCAAAAGCAAGAAAAAACAAGCTATAAATCCCATCACCAAACGCATACGCATATTAGATTTTCCCTTTAAAAATAACAAAAGAAATCAAAGCCTCAACAGCAAAAAACCATAGATATTCAATACCAAATTTTAAAATTTCATTATTATCTAAATATGCTAAAAACACATCAAAAAGATAGATAAAAATATAAGCACACAAAGTAAATATAACGAGTAAATAATGACCTAGTTTTAACTTGCTTTTAAACCAATCGACAAAAAGATGATAAAAAACAAAAAAAGCTATCCATGAGCTAAAAAGATAAAATCCATGGATAATATCAACTAGCAAAAGATAAAACAAAGAAAAATACCATCTAAAATCAAGCTTATTAAGAGTTCTTTCTTTTTCTTTTAAAAGCACTATCATATAACAAAAAAACACCCCAAATAAAGGAGGCATCCAATAATACACAGAGCTTAGCACTTGATAAAAAATCAAAGATAAATAAAAAAATAAATAAGAAAAATCAAATCTATTTTTTACTAAATTTCTACTCCTCATTCAAACCCAAGCTCTCTAAAATGATTTTTTGTTCTAATTTATCAATACCACTTTTTTTCAAATTTGACACTAAGATAGCATTTTTATTTGTATTTAAAATTTTTGCTTTTTGACTTTGATTGAGCTTGTCTGCTTTTGTAAACACTGTTATTTTTTTTTGATCAGCTCTAATAAAAGAATCCAAATATAAATCCAAATTTGCATCAATATCTAAATTTTCATGTCTTGAATCTATTAGATGGATAAAAAGCTTGATAGAACTGCGCTCTTTTAAAAACTCATCTAAATTTTTATTCCAAATAGCCTTAGTTTTTTTGCTCACTTTAGCATAACCAAAACCAGGCAAATCAATAAATATTAGTTTAAATTTATCCTCATCTTTTTTGCAATCAACTTCAAAAAAATTAATAAGTTGTGTTTTACCTGGAGTTGAAGAGCTTTTCGCTAAATTTTTATTTTTGCATAGTGTATTAATCAAAGAACTTTTACCCACATTAGAACGTCCTAAAAAGGCGATTTCAGTGTATATAGGTTGTGGTGCTTCGTCTATTTTGGAAGCAGAAATTAAAAATTTAGCATTTAATATCATTCTTTTACTTCAAATACAAATTTGGCAGGTTTTTTATCTTTACTCACTACTCTATAAGTCATATTTTTTCTATCTACTATGATTTTATCCCCTATGAGTTCTTTTTTTGTTTGCATTTCTGTAATTTTTGCATTGCCATTAATCTCATATGTATCCTTAGCCACATTATAAATAAACTCATCACCGCTTCCATGATAAGTTTTATCTTTCATCATGATTTTAAATTTAGCATCTTTAGTAGCTATATACTTGGTGGGTTGTTTGTTTTTCATATAAATAACTAATTTTTGCGAATTTAAAACATCATTACCTTTTTTAACTTCTACATCACCGGTTAATACACTTGTTTCATTTTTTTCATCTAAGTAAAAATCCTTAGCGTAAACTTCTATTTTTTGTGCACTAAATGCGAACAAATTTAACAAACACAAAAAAATTACTGCTCTAAAAACCATGCTTTTATTCCTTGAATTTTTAATTCTTTTTGATTTACATCATATAAAAAATTATCCCCAAAAACTTCATTTAAACCTATATATGCTTTAAAATTATCATTAGAAAATAAAATTTTATTTTTCATATCATAAGTTGCTTTTTGGGTAAAAATAGAAGTTTGGTTATAATCAAAATAACTTACATTGCCTTCTAAAATGGATTTTTCTTCATTTCTTACTAATAAATCTGAACTTAAATTATAATCAAGCGCTTGAACTTTAAAATCATCAAAAATATCTTTGTCTTGATATTTTACCCAACGACTTGCCTGATATGTAGCCTTAATTACACTAGCATTTAACTCATAATCAAGCACATCAAAAGCTTGCATATTTGCCACATCTACCTTTTGTGGTTTTATGGCAAATAAATATGGATCTTGGGTACTTAAAATCACCATAACAAAGGCAAATAAGCTCATTAATATAGCAAAAATTTTTATCGCCAAAGTTTATCCCATTGAGCTTGCATATTATTATGTTCGATTAAAATTTCAATCATCTCGCTCACTGCTCCATTGCCACCTTTTCTATTTAAAACTTTATCAGTTTTCAAAGCCTTGTGTGCATCTTTTGGCTTGAAGCTATATCCAACTGCTTCAAGCAAACTCATATCATTATAATAATCCCCAATAGCAGCACATTGAGAAAAATCTAAATTTAATTTTTCTAAAATTTCTTTAGCGCAAGCTAGTTTATCACTAATACCTTGATAGACTAAATCAATTTTTAAATCCCTAGCTCTAAAATACACACACTCGCTAGTCCTACCCGTAATGATAGCAACTTTTTTACCAAGCTTTTGCCAAGCTTCAATCGCCGCACCATCTTTTACATTAAATTCTTTAATCTCACCATAGTTTTGTGTATAGATGATTTTACCATCTGTTAGACAACCATCTACATCTAAAAAAATAAGTTCTATCATAATCTTACTCTCTTACTATAAACGCGCCTGGGAAAGATCCACTATCAACAAAATCTCTTGCTTCTTGCTCACTTCTAAAACCTTTTAAAAATACTCTATGTAAGCCATCTTTAGCACTTGTTTGTATAGTTGAAGTATAAGAATTATAATTTTTGTATCTACCTGCTATTAGCTCTGCGCCATTTTTATTTCTAAATGCTCCAATTTGCACCATAAAAGATCCACCTTGGAAAATATGACCACTATCAGCAATCTCTCCACTGCTGCCTAAATTAGAATTAGTATGAACTGAACCCGAACTTGCACTTGTTCCAAAGCCAATCACTTCAAGTCTTACAGGAGCTGTTCCAGATTGAATCATATCTATATCTCTTGCAGCCATATTAGATAAATCTATAATCCTACCTGCTACAAAAGGTCCTCTATCGTTAATCCTAACAGTAGTTTGACGGTGATTTTTTAAATTAGTTACTTTTACTATGGTATTCATAGGCAAAGTTTTATGAGCTGCAGTATATGCGTGTTGATCATAAGTTTCACCATTGGAAGTTTTTTTACCATGGAAGCCCGGTCCATACCAACTAGCTATACCTTCAGCTATCTCACCCACCTCTACTACAGTTGGATAATAAGTTTTACCATTAATAGTGTAAGGCTTCATGGTACCTTTTAAACTAGTGTTATTGTGCTTTACACTTTTAAAATCCCTCTCTGGATAATACACAGTAGGTGTGCTAATAGGCACCATACTACAAGCACTAAACAAAACTCCTACACAACTAACGACTAACGACTTTTGTATGAGAGTTTTTTGATATTTTTTGAGTTGTTTTGATTTTTGCATTATTATTCTCCTTAATTTTTAACACAAGTTTTTGATTGATATTGATTAAATTTCCTTTTATTTTATTGTATTCTTTAATACTTTCAACGCTTATTTTATGTTTTCTTGCAATAGTATAAAGACTATCACCTTCTTTTACTATATAAATTTTTGTATGCGGAATGGTTGTATCCACCTTAGCTAATTTTACATTCTCCAACGCCTTTTCTACCGCCACACTTTTGCTTAAAGGAATGTACATGTAATAATCTTTTTTATCAGGTGGAGTAAAGTCATAATTAAAATGTGGATTATAACGCTTAAATTCTTTATAAGACATTTTAGCTACTTTGGCAAGCTCTCTTAAAGAAACACTTGGTGGAACTGAGATTTTTTTAACTTCACTTGATAGGGCATAATTAAGCAAAGCACTATCTTGAGAAATTAAAAAATCATTATTATTAGCCAAAAATGCCATAGTAAGAATTTTTCTAATAAAAATTCTAGTTTCTAATGGCAAGTATTTTTTATCAGGATCAAGCAAAACCCTTAAATCATCACTTTTTGCTTTTTTTATAGCTTGACGTAATTTACCATCACCGCAATTATAAGCTAAAATAGCCAAATACCATTTTCCAAACTGCTCTTTTAGTTGTTTTAAATAAGTAATAGCTGCATAAGTTGATTTTACTAAATCTTTTCTCTCATCTACATAAGGATCTATCCTTAAACCCAAAGTTTGTGCTGTTGGTTTCATAAATTGCCAAACACCTACTGCTTTAGTTCTTGAGATAGAATGAATTTTTAAACCAGATTCTACAATTGCTAAGTATAAAAATTCTTGAGGGATATTTTCTTTTTCTAAGATTTTACGGATAATTGGAGTGATTTTGTAAAATTCCCTCATCGTATCTACTAAAGTTTTAGAATGCATATCCATGGAAGATTCTTTAAATTCTAAAAAAATCATATCACTAAGATAGCTTGCTTCTATATCTAAATTTCTTAAAATTTGTGCTTGTTGAGTATAGTGCTCTGGAGTAAATTGCAAGGCTTTAGCATTTAAACATAATAACACTAAAATAAAAAATAAAAAGCTTTTTTTCATCATAAACCTTGGAAAAACAAACGATTAGCATTAGAATTAGTAAGTTTTATTATTTCATTTTTAGATAAATTTAAAAGCTCAGCCATTTTTTGAGCTACAAAATGGGTCAAAATAGGATCATTTACCTTGCCACGATATGGCTCTGGAGTTAAATAAGGTCCATCTGTTTCTAAAACAAGCTTATCTTTTGGAATTTTAGGTAAAACTTCTACTAATTTTTTTGCATTTTTAAAAGTTAAAACCCCACCTATACCAAAATAAAAACCATCATCTGCTAGCTGAAGTAAAAGCTCACTAGCATTAAAACAATGCAAAACACCACCTTGTAAATCTTTTGCATATGTTTTTAAAATATTAAAACTATCTTCATTAGCTTCACGCACATGAACAATCAAAGGCTTTTTATATTCAATAGCTAGCTGAATTTGAGCTATAAAAACTTCTTTTTGCTTTGCTTTTATTTCATCCTCATCAGCCCTTAAACGATAATAATCAAGTCCGCACTCACCCACTGCAACGCATTTTTTATCATTTATAAATTCTTTTAAAACATCCAAATCAAAATCATCTATATCATAAGGATGCACTCCACAAGAAAAATACACATTTTCATAATCATGTGCAATTTCTCTTGCTCTTGGCAAATCTTTTATATCTGCTCCAGGTATGATGATTTTATCTACTCCACTAGCAAAGGCATGATTTAACATCTCATCCAAACATCCAAAATAAGCTTGATTATCTAGATGACAATGTGTATCTATGATTTTTTCGCTAAAATCACAATCTAAAAACATACCTCTACCCTATTTTTACCATTAGCCTTAGCTAAATCTAGTGCCTTTTGAGCATTATTAAGCAAATCTTGTATTTGGCTTGTTTTACCTCCAAAAGCAACTCCTACAGAAACACTGTAATCAACCTCATCTAAAGCTATTAAAACACTTTCTTTAGCAATATTTACTCTTATATTTGAAAAAGCTTTCAATGCTTCTTTATTATCTGTATTTTTTAAAAGTACGTAAAATTTACCATCTTCAATTCTAGTTGCTAAATCCATACCGCGAATTTGATCTTTAATTTTTTTAGCTGTGTGTTTAATCACTCCATCGCCACAATCATAACTTAGTTCATAGTTAATTGTTGCAAGATTGTCTATATCAATTAATGCTAAAGCTAATTCTTCATTTTCTTGCATATCTTCTAAATAATCTAAAAATCTTTTTTCAAAATTTGCATAATCATCAAGTCCTGTTAGCAAATCTTTACCCAAACTATACTCATCAAGTAAAACACATTTTTGCATATAATCTAAGCAATTATTCACTCTACAATTAAGTGATTCTTTTTGGAAAGGTCTAATCACATAGTCATTTACGCCCTTTCTAAAAGCTCTTGCCTCTAGCGCATCATCTTTATCTCCAACCATAATCACGCCAAGCTCTATCTTAGAATATTTTGAGCGAATTTCTACAAGCAAATCTTCTCCATTAATTACAGGCATAGTTGCATCACAAATTACTAATTTTGTATCAGGATTATCACTAAGATAACTTAGCGCTTCTTCTCCATGTGCTGCTGCTAAAACATTAAAAAGTTGATTATTAAGATTTTTTTTCATTTCTGCGCGTAAAGTTACATTAGCGATTGCTAAAATTATCTTAGTTTTATTGTTTTTTTGAAGCATTCTAATGGAACTTAGCATTTCATCAATACAGCTTTCGCTTTCTTTTTGAATATAACCTATAATATCTTTTTCCATAAATTTCTTACGCGTTTGCCCATCACTACTTCCTGTAAGTACTATAGCAGGAATATTTTTTTCTAAAACCACATCCACCACTTCTCCATTGGGAGCATCTGGCAAACAAAGATCTACAAAAGCCATAAAATAATCATTTTTCACTAATTCTTTAGCACTATTCATATCAAAAGCAACATCTACTTTTAAACCCAAAGTGTTTTCTACTTTTTTTGCTAAAAGCTTTGTAAGCATTTTGTTATCATCAATAATTAAAATTTTTTCTTCCATAGTCAACTCTCTTTATAATTTAAAAGTATAATTATAACATATAGAAATTTACTTTTTGTTTTTAAAGTAAAGTTCTAGTAAATTCTAAAGCCTCTTGTGTGATATTTTCCCCGCTTACCATTCTAGCAAGTTCTCTTACTCTTTCTTCTTTTTCTATTTTTCTTACCCTACTTTCATTTCCTATTTTTTCTACTAAAAAATGATTGCTTGCTTTTGATGAAAGCTGTGGTAAATGTGAAATTGCAAAAATTTGATAAAACTTAGCAAGCTCTTTTAATACTTCAGCTATACTCATAGCTTCTTTGCCACTTAAATTTGCATCAATTTCATCTAAAAATATTATCCCACTAGCTTTATTAGTAACATTGCATTCTGTTGCAATAAAAGAAAGTCTTAGACGGTTTATCTCGCCTGAACTTAAATTTTTTAAACTAGCCTCATTGATATTTAAACTCACTTCATCTTTACCTAAAATACTTAAAGCACAATCTTTAAGTTCTAATTTAACTTCTTTCATATAAAGTTTTTCAAGATAAAAATTCAGTAATTTTTCAAGCTCTTTTAATCTTTTTTTACGCAAAGTACTTAATTTTTGACTTTTTTCATCTAAAAGTATTTTAGTACTTTGTACTTTTTCTTCTAATTCCTTTTTTTCAAAACTTAAATTTTCATAATGAGCTAATTCTGCCTTTTTCTTCTCTAAAGCTTCTAAAGCTTCTTCTATGCTTCCATATTTTGAAATCAAAGAAGAAAGTTTTTCTATCCTATCAAGTACTTCTTCTATATCAAAATCAAAATCATCAAAACTTTGATTTTCCCACACTGCCCTTAGTTCATTTAAACACTCTGAAAAAAATGAACTATCAACATCACTAATTTGCAAAGCTTCAATCACTGCTGATTCTAATTCAAAAATTCTGCTTGCCCTATTCCAAGCAGCGTCAATTTTATCTTTTTTCGAAAGTCTTTTTTTAAAACTCATCAACTCATCAAATTCACCTATTTTTGGGTTAATACTTTGAATTTTTTGTATTTCAAAGCTCGTAAATTCTTTTAATTCTTCTACTTTTTTTTCTTCTTCTTGAATTTTTTCTAATTTAGTTTTATTTTCCATATATTCTTTATAAATATTTTTATATTCATTTAAAAAATCTTGAAATTTCTTATCCTCTTTTGATTGCATAAAATCAAGTAAGTTTAAAAATCTTTCATTTGAGAACTCATTATTTTCCTTAGCTGAAAGATATTTTACAAATTTCTTAGAAAGCAAGGCTAAATTCTTTTTTGAAATAAGTTGATTATTGATAAAATAACGCGAGCTTTTATCTTTTAAAAGTTTAAATACATTTAATTCTTCATTTTCGATACCAAACTCATCTAATTCAAGTTTATCATTTAATAAAATTTCTACCATTTTAGCTTCACTCTCACTTAGAGCAAATGCTGCCAAAATAGCCTTAAAAAGCACAGACTTTCCAGCACCACTTAAACCAGTAAAGACAGTAAGTCCCGCTTCTAATTCTAATTTTGCCTGTTTAAAACCTAAATTTTCTTTGATTAAAATACTCTCTATCATCACTTACCCCAATTTAACTTTTCTTTTAAAACTTGGAAATAATCTCTATCTTTTTTATGTATAAAACTAAGTTCTTTTTTGCTAAGTCCTATAAGAATTTTATCATATTCTTTAGGATCAATCACTTCTTGTCCATCTAAATACAACAAACAATGCTCAACTTTCAATTCAAGCTCAAAGCCATAAGGTAAAACTATGGGCCTTTGAGTTAAAGAATGAGAGCAAACTGGAGTTAGAACAAAAATTTCACTCCAAGGATGCACTATAGGCCCACCTGCACTAATATTATAAGCAGTCGAGCCACTTGAGCTAGCTATAATCAAACCATCTCCATAATAAGCATTAAAAAGTTTATTTTCAAAAAAAACTTCTACATTTGCCATTAAAGCATTATCACGAGAAAAAACCGCATCATTAAAAGCAAATTTTTTAATGATTTTATTTTTTTTATACAAGGTAATTTGAAGCATTTTGGCTTTTTCTATTTTAAAATCACTTTTAAAAAAATCTTTAAAAAAACTTTCTACCTCATTAAAAGAAAGAGCTGTTAAAAAACCTAAATTTCCTGCATTTATACCCAAAATAGGCTTTTTAGCTTGATAAACTTGTCTACATAAAGACAAAAGTGTACCATCTCCACCCAGAGAAATCAAAAAATCTAATTCTTGTAAATCTTTTAGATTAATTTTTTCTTGCTCTAGCAACACAAGCTCTATATTTTTTTGCAAAAAAATTGCTCTTAAAAAATCAATTTGCTCATTTAAATTTGTATTTAACCTACAAAATAAGCCTATTTTTTGAATTTTTTCTATATTTATATTTTTTTTCATAAAAAAATTATAACAAAACTTAGCTAAGCAAAAGAATAAAATACTATAATAACAAAATTGAACAAAATTAAGCTAAGGAAAAATTTTGAGAACTCATTATAATACAGAGCTTAACATACAAAATGTTGGCGAGGAAGTAACATTATGTGGTTGGGTAAATTCTTACCGTGATCATGGAGGTGTAATTTTTATCGATCTTAGAGATCGTAGCGGACTTATACAGTTAGTATGTGATCCTGCAGATAATCAAGAAGCACATAATATAGCTTCATCAGTAAGAAATGAATATGTTTTAATAGCACAAGGTAAAATTCGCCCACGCGGTGAAGGACTTGTAAATCCAAAATTAAAAACCGGAGAAATAGAAGTTGTTATAAATAAACTTACTATTGAAAATGAAAGTGCTGTAGTGCCTTTTGCTATAGGTGATGAAAGTGTTAATGAAGAATTAAGATTAAAATATAGATTTTTAGATTTAAGAAGCAAAAAACTTTATGATAATTTTGCTCTAAGATCAACTGCTTGTATAGCAGCAAGAAATTCTTTATCAAGCATGGGATTTTTAGAAGTTGAAACCCCTATTTTAACTAAAGCCACTCCAGAAGGTGCAAGGGATTATTTAGTACCATCACGTGTACATCAAGGCGAATTTTATGCCTTACCTCAAAGCCCCCAACTTTTCAAACAACTTTTAATGTGTTCAGGATTTGATAGATATTTTCAAATTGCAAAATGTTTTAGAGATGAGGATTTAAGAGCAGATCGCCAACCTGAATTTACTCAAATAGATATAGAAATGAGTTTTTGTGAGCAAAAAGATATCATAGCTATGGCAGAAAATTTACTCAAAGATATTTTCAAAGCTTGCGGAAAAGAAATTAGCATACCTTTTAGACAAATGAGTTACAAAGAAGCTATGGAAAATTATGGTTCTGATAAGCCTGATTTAAGATTTGATATGAAATTTATTGATGTGATTGATATTTTTGCAAAATCAAATAACGAAATTTTTGCAAATATTGCAAAAGATACAAAGAAAAATCGCATTAAAGCTTTAAGAGTTCCAAAAGGCGATACAATTTTTTCTAAACGCCAAATGCAAAGATTTGAAGAATTTGTACGCAAATTTGGAGCGGCAGGACTTGCATTTATACAAATGAAAGAAGATGGTCCTAAGGGTCCACTTTGCAAATTCTTTAATGGAGAGGATTTGAATGCTTTAATTCAAAGATGTGAATTAGAAGTTGGAGATGTAGTATTTTTTGGTGCAGGAGCTAAGAAAACCGTGCTTGATTATATGGGTAGATTTAGATTATTCCTTGCTGATGAAATGAAAATTATTGATGAGGATAAATTAGAATTCTTATGGGTTATTGATTTTCCTATGTTTGAACAAAATGATGATGGAAGCTATTCTGCAATGCACCATCCATTTACTATGCCAAAAAATATTGACGAGCAAGATTTAGAAGAAATTAATTCTATTGCACATGATGTGGTGTTAAATGGTGTAGAACTAGGTGGCGGTAGTATAAGAATTCATAAAAGCCCTATCCAACAAAAAGTCTTTAAGCTTTTAAATATTGATGAAGAAGAACAAAGAAAGAAATTTGGTTTCTTACTTGATGCATTAAGCTTTGGAGCACCACCACATGGTGGTATAGCAATAGGCCTTGATAGACTTATCATGCTTTTAACAAAATCTTCAAGCATTAGAGAAGTCATAGCTTTTCCTAAAACACAAAGAGCGCAATGTCTTATGACTCAAGCTCCAAGCGAAGTAAGCAATGAACAAATGAGAGAATTAGGTATAAGATTAAGGGAGAATACTAAATGAAACAATTATTTTTAATTATAGGTGCACCAGGTAGTGGCAAAACAACTGATGCAAGCATTATAGCTACAGATGATGCAAATATTACTCACTATTCTACAGGTGATTTACTAAGAGCAGAAGTGGCTAGTGGAAGCGAACTTGGAAAGACTATTGATAGTTTTATTTCTAAGGGAAATTTAGTTCCACTAGATGTAGTTGTAAATACTATCATCACTGCTTTAAAAAATGCACCAACTAACACAATACTTATCGATGGTTATCCAAGAAGTGTCGAACAAATGCTTGAGTTTGATAAGGTATTAAAAAACCAAAGTGAAGTAATTTTAAAAGGTGTGATAGAAGTTAAAGTTAGTGAAGAAGTTGCTAGAGAAAGAGTTTTAGGACGTGCTAGAGGTGCTGATGATAACGAAGAAGTTTTCAATAATAGAATGAAAGTTTATTTAGAACCTTTAGAAGAAATAACAAATTTCTATACTAAAGAAAATATCCACCATATAATCAATGGTGAAAGAAGTATTGAAGCTATCGTAGCTGATATGAAAAATTTAATCAATGATTTATTAAAATAAAGGATAAAAAATGGATATTAGCAAAATCAAAGTTGGAGAAGTGCCAAACAAACTTAATGCAGTTATTGAAATTCCTTATGGATCAAACATTAAATACGAACTTGACAAAGAAAGCGGAGCCATCATGGTTGATCGTGTAATGTATTCAGCTATGTTTTATCCAGCAAACTATGGTTTTATACCAAACACTCTTGCAGATGATGGCGATCCTATTGATGTTTTAGTTTTAAATGAATACCCTATCCAGGCAGGAGCTGTGATTCCTTGTCGTTTAATAGGAGTATTATTGATGGAAGATGAAAGTGGTATGGATGAAAAATTACTTGCTGTTCCTGTAAGTAAAATTGACCCAAGATATGATAATATTAAAAGTTTAGATGATTTACCAAAAGCAAGCTTAGATAAAATCAAAAATTTCTTTGAAACATATAAAATGCTTGAGCCAAACAAATGGGTAAAAGTAAAAGAATTTGCAGACATTGAAAAAGCAAGTGAAATTTTAGAAAATTCTATTAAAAATTATAAATAATCAAAGTCCTTTTAAGGACTTCACAAAGGATAAAAAATGAAAAGTATTATTGCTTTTAGTATAGCTTTTGTGGTGCTAATAGGCGCTAGTATTGGTTTTTATATGTGGTATTTTGAAGATGATTCAAATACTTATGTATATGATTATAAAAAAAATAGTTCTTATCAAAGCTACACTCCACCAAGCACTCAATACAATCAAGAAAGAAATAATATAAGTAATAATACTTACTACCAACCACAGCAAACAAACCAAGAGCCTTTAAAAGAAGAAACTCCGGTACAAAATAATCCTATCATAGATGAAAATACAAGCACTCAAGAAGTTGCTCCAACAACCCAAACAAATATAGCTGAAGTTTCTAAAAATGAAATTACTACACCTAAAGTAGTCCAAAAAGAAGAAAAAACTCCAGTTGAAAACAACAAACAAACAAGTGTAAAAAAAGAAAAAACAACAAAATATAAAAATACCATGCAAGAATACATTGCAAAAGGTAAAACTAGCAGATATGAGCCAAGATTGAGTGATGATTTTGTTAAAGTTTATGTGCTAGATGGAAAAAGTTTAAGTGATTATAGAGTTGATATGCTAAAAGAAATGATTAATCCTATTAAAGTTAATTCCCAAGATTATAATTTAACTATTTTTATCGATATGCTATCAAATGATAATATGAAATTAAGCATATATAACAAAGATATTGTTTTTGCTAAAAATAAGAAAAAATTTAATTATGTAGATGTTAAAATTTCTGATTTGAAATTTTTATTTGAAAGAAATGGATATAGCGAATACAGCAATGAAAATTTACTTGAAAAAATCAATCAAAATCTAGCAAGAGAAGATATAATCAAAAGAATTAAATTTCAAGGTTATGCAGACGATAGAGGTAGTACTTTTGCAAACTACATGATAGGATTAAATAGAGCAATGAACGTAGCCAAACATTTCTTTAGCTTTACTGAGGTTATAGAAATAGAATCTTTAGGAAAAGACACCTATCCTACTAAAGATAAATCTGACTCTCAAAGACAAAATAATCGTAAAGTAGAAATTAGTTTTTTATAACTAATTTCTAAATTTCAAAACTTCTTTAACAATTTTAAGCTAACATAACAATTTATTTTCATTCTCAAGGTAGCAATTATGTATGATAAATCACTAGAAAAAGAATATTATAAAATTTGTGAAGAACGCGGATATTTTGAAATCAATGGTAATGAAAAAATTCAAGAAAAAGGTAAAAACTTTTGTATTATGATGCCTCCACCTAATGTAACAGGCGTTTTACACATAGGCCATGCCCTAACTTGTACTTTACAAGATATCACAACGCGTTATAAAAGAATGGATGGTTATAAGACTCTTTATCAACCAGGGCTTGATCATGCAGGCATTGCAACACAAAATGTTGTGGAAAAACAACTTTTAGCTCAAGGTATTAAAAAAGAAGAACTCGGTAGAGAAGAATTTATAAAAAAAGTATGGGAATGGAAAGAGCAAAGCGGTGGCACTATAGTTAAGCAAATGCGAATTTTAGGTATCACTCCTGCTTGGAGTCGCTTGCGCTTTACTATGGATGAGGGTTTGGTAAATGCAGTAAAAAAAGCCTTTGTAGATCTTTATGATAAAAAGCTTATTGTGCGTGGAAATTACATGGTAAATTGGTGCACTCATGATGGAGCATTAAGCGATATAGAAGTAGAACATAAAGAAAATAAAGGAAAATTATATTATTTAAAATATTTCTTAGAAAATTCTCAAGAATTCATCGTAGTAGCCACTACAAGACCAGAAACTTATTTTGGCGATAGCGCTGTGATGGTTAATCCAAGCGATGAAAGATTTAAACACTTAATAGGCAAAAATGTCGTTTTGCCTTTAATAGATAGAAAAATTCCTATTATTGCTGATGAGCATGTAGATATGGAATTTGGCACAGGCTTTGTGAAAGTAACCCCAGCACATGATCATAATGACTATGAAGTAGGCTTAAGACATAAACTTGAATTTATTACTATCTTTGATGAAAAAGGCATTTTAAATGAACATTGCTTGCATTTTAAAGGCTTAGAAAGATTAGAAGCAAGAGATGTTATTATAAAAGAATTACAAGAAAAAGGTTTTGTTGAAAAAATAGAAGATTATACTAATCAAGTAGGATATTGTTATCGTTGTAAAAATGTAGTAGAACCTTACATTTCTAAACAATGGTTTGTAAAAAATGAAATCGCAAAAGAAAGCATAGAAAAAGTTAATCTTGGTGGAAGCAAATTCTACCCTGCACATTGGATTAATAGCTTTAATGCTTGGATGAGAGATTTAAAAGATTGGTGTATTTCAAGACAACTTTGGTGGGGTCATCAAATTCCTGTGTATTATTGTGAATGCTCTCATGAATGGGCAAGCGAAGAAACTCCAAGTCAATGTCCAAAATGCCAAAGCACTAATTTCAAACAAGACCCTGATGTTTTAGACACTTGGTTTTCTTCTGGTCTTTGGGCTATGAGTACTTTAGGTTGGGGTAATAAAGACTGGGGCAAAAACACACTTTGGCATGAAGATGATTTAAAAGATTTTTATCCAAATTCTTTATTAATCACCGGCTTTGATATTTTATTTTTCTGGGTTGCAAGAATGATGTTTCAAAGTACTAATGCCTTAGGTGAGCTTCCTTTTAAAGATATATATTTACATGCTTTAGTTAAAGATGAGCAAGGTAGAAAAATGAGTAAGTCTTTAGGCAATGTCATTGATCCTGTGCAAAGTGTGGATGAATACAGTGCTGATATCTTGCGTTTTACTCTTGCTCTTTTAGCTATCCAAGGTAGAGATATAAAATTAAGCAATGACAAACTTATACAAGTTAGAAATTTTACCAACAAGCTTTATAATGCAAGCAAATTTTTACTTTTAAATGAAGAAAAATTTGAAGATTTAGATAAAAGCAAAATTCAAACTAACTTGGCAAAATACATGCTGTCTCGTTTTGAAGTATGCGTAAAAGAAACAAGAGAAAATTTAGATAATTACCGCTTTAATGATGCAGCAAATACTTTGTATAGATTTTTCTGGGATGAATTTTGTGATTGGGGGATCGAGCTTAGTAAGGCTGAAAAATCAAGTATAAAAGAACTTGGAAGCATTTTTAAAGAAGCATTAAAGCTTTTAAATCCTTTTATGCCATTTATTAGTGAGTATTTATACCATGAGTTAAGTAAAACTTCTATCCAAACTCATGAGTCTATAATGATTTCAAGATATCCTAAATTTAATTCTAGCAATGAAAAAATAGAAAAATTATTTAATATCATTATAGAAAGCATAGTGAGTTTACGCCGTGCAAAAACCCTAGTAGAGCTTGCAAATGCAAAAATTCAAAAAGCTTGCATAAAATTAAATGATGAGAGTTTAATAGCTGAGTTGAAAAATTACACTAATTTCATCTCGACACTTGCAAAATGTGAAAACATCGAGTTTATTAGTACAAATTTAGAAAAATCCATTAGAGATGTAAGTGAGAATTTAGAAGTATTTATACCAACTCAAAATCTTGATTTAAGCGGTGTTTTAAATAGGCTTAATAGTCAAAAAATAAAACTTGAAAAAGAATTTAACAAGCTAGATGCTATGATGAAAAATGAAAAATTTATCTCTAATGCACCGGCTGCGGTTGTTGAGCAAAATAAAACTCAACTTGAAAGCATTAAAACTCAACTTGAAAAAATCAATGATGAAATTTCTAATTTAGAAGGCTAATAAGTGATAAAAATACAAAATCTTAAAAAATATTATGGCAAAGAATTAGTTATAAATAATGTTTCTTTAGAAGTTAAAGAAGGAGAAATTTATGCTCTTGTTGGACACAGCGGGGCAGGAAAATCAACTTTGCTAAGATGTATTAATGGTTTGGAAAATTATCAAAGTGGTAGCGTAGAGGTTTTTGGTAAAGAAATAGCTACCTTAAAAGAAAAAGAGTTAAGAGTATTTAGAAAAGATATAGGGATGATTTTTCAACATTTTGCACTTATGAGTAGAAAAAATGTATTTGAAAATGTAGCTATGCCTTTAGAAATTCATAATTTTAACAAAAGCACAATTCAAAAAAGAGTTAATGAACTTTTAGATCTTGTGGGACTTTTAGCTAAAAGCAAAGCTTATCCAAATGAGCTAAGTGGTGGGCAAAAACAAAGAGTAGCCATAGCTAGAGCCCTTGCTTTAAATCCTAAAATTTTACTAAGCGATGAAGCTACTTCTGCACTTGATCCAAATACTACAAATAATATTTTAGAACTTATTGCTAAAATCAATCAAGAATTTAACATCAGCGTAGTATTAGTAACTCATGAAATGGAAGCAGTAAAACAAATAGCACAAAAGGCCGTATTGCTAGAGCATGGACAAATCATAGGTCAAGGAAAAATCGAAGATTTATTCTTAAAGCCAAGTGAAAAAATGCGTGAATTCCTAGGGGAAAGTGATTTTTTACCACAAAATGGAGTCAATGTGCGCTTATATTTTTGTAAAGAAAAAGCAAACCAAAGCATAATCACTCACATGGCTAGAAGTTTAAATATTGATTTTAATATAGTTTGGGGTAAGATAGAAAAACTAAACAACAATGCTTTAGGAAATTTGGTAATCAATATAGAAGCTAAAGATCAAGAAAGAGTTTTAAATTATTTACAAGAAAATGGCGTTATTTGGGAGCTTGTATAATGAACTTAGAAACAATTTTAAGAAATTTTGAAAATATACTTTATCCAGCATTATTGGAAACTCTTTATATGAGTTTTACAGCCACTTTTTTAGCCTTTTTAATTGCACTTATCCCTGCAATTGTACTTACTGTTACTGATAAAGGCGGCTTATGGGAAAATAAAAGTATTTACAGTGTGCTTGATTTTATTATCAATATTTTAAGATCTTTTCCATTTTTAGTGCTCATTGTAGTTTTAAGTCCTTTTACAAAATATCTTATTGGCATTAGCATAGGTACAACTGCTACGATAGTGCCACTTACCATAGGAATTGCACCTTATTTAGCTAAAATGATTGAAAGTGCTTTTAAAGAAATTGATCCTGCTATCATTGAAGCAGCAAGATCTTATGGAGCTAGCAAAGCACAAATCATCTTTAAAGTTATGTTTAGTGAGGCTTTGCCAAGTATTATTAATGGTATTACTTTAATTTTAATTATTGTTATTGGATTTTCCGCTATGGCAGGAACTGTTGGTGGTGGTGGCTTGGGTGATGTGGCTATTCGCTATGGATATGAACGTTTTAGAACTGATATTATGATTCAAACCGTTGTGATTTTAATTATACTAGTGCAAATCATACAATTTATAGGAAATATTCTTTATAAAATCACTAAAAGATAAACAATGAAGCATAAACTTGGTATTTTGCTAGCAGCGACTAAAAATTCAAGCTTTACCATAGGAACCTTGCTCATTAATATCATGGATGTTATGGATGAAAAGGTAGATGTATTTTACATTTTACATGATGGCTTTAGCTTGAATGATCAAAATATCATGCAAAAAATTGTTAAAAACAAAACAATTAAATTTCTTCCTTTTACCCAAGAAGATTTTTTAGCCACTCTTGGTAAAAATCAAAATGATATTAATAATTTATTTTTCTTAAAAAGATGGACACATATGGCTTTTGCAAGATTTGAAGCTTTTAAGTTTTTAGATGAATGCGAAAGTATTATTTATCTTGATTTTGATGTTTTACTTTTAAAAAGTATAGATGAACTTAGCAAATTAAGAGCTAGAAAATATCATTTTGGTGCAAGATTGGGTAAAACTTTGCTTTTTGAAAGCCTGCCTGCAAAAAAAGAGCATCATCAAAAACGTACGTATTTAACTGGAATTTTAGTCTTTACAGATCTTATACCAAATCCTTTAAAATGCTATCAATTTATATATAAACATCTAAACGAAAACATTCAAAATTTAAACGATCAAGGATTGTTTACACTACTGGTGCTAGAACACAAATTTAAAATAAAAGATTTAAAAGATACTTATAATGGAAATATTGATTATAGAACCAATTTATCACAAAAAGCTTCTATAACACATGCTGAAGGTAGCAATAATCGTTTTTGGAATAATGTTTTATGCAATCAAACATGGCCTAAATGGCAAGAGTATTATGAAAAATGGTTAAAACTTGGTGGAAGTAGATATTTAGGCGGAATAAAAGCTATTCACACTCAAGCAAAAGCAAGAATAAGATATCATTTATCATACAAACTAGGTTATGCTTTTATAGAATGTACTAAAAATAAGAAAAAAATTCCTTTTTTACCTTTTACTCTACTAAAGATTTACTATAAACACACAAAACTTGCCAAGCAATATCAAAAAGATTTAAAAACAAAACCTTATCTTAAGCTTCCACCTTTATCAAGCTATGATGATTATAAAAGTGAAGGTATTAAAAATCAAAATACTTATTCTTATAAAATCGGACAAGCTCTCATTAAGGCTCAAAAAAATTGGCACAAAGGTGGTTATATAAAATTTATAAAAGAACTTAAACATTTTGCCAAAGAATATAAAAACAAACAAAAATAAAACTTTTCTTATCTTATTAATATTTTTATAATATAATCAAGCATTTTAAACTATAAAAAGGAGTTAAAATGAAATTGTTAAAATTGCTCGCTGCAAGCACAATTTTAGGTGCAAGTTTATTTGCTAATGAAGTTATCACTGTAGGTGCAACACCTATTCCTCATGCTGAAATTTTAGAACAAACTAAAGATTTGCTAAAAAAAGAAGGTTACACATTGGAAATTAAAGAATTTAATGACTATGTTTTGCCAAATCTTAGTACAGATAGTAAAGAACTTGATGCAAATTTTTTCCAACATCAGCCTTATTTAGATGAGTTTAATGCTAATAAAGGTACAAAATTAATTAGCGTTGCAAAAATTCACATCGAACCAATGGCAGTTTATTCTAAAAAATATAAAAACATCCAAGATCTTCCACAAAATGCTACCATAGCTGTACCAAATGATCCGACAAATGAAAGTAGAGCTTTAGATATTATCGCTAGCACCAAGCTCGTTAGTTTTGAAAATAGCACATTAAAAACTCCACTTGATATTAAAGATAATCCAAAAAATATCAAATTTAAAGAGTTAAAAGCAGCACAACTTCCAAGAGCTTTAGATGATGTTGATTTTGCAGTGATTAATTCAAACTATGCCTTATCAGCAAACTTAAATCCTGTGAAAGATTCTATTTTAATAGAAAGCAAAGAAAGTCCTTACGCAAATATCTTAGTAACCACTCAAGATAATAAAGACAATCCTAAAATCAAGGCTTTAGTAAAGGCTTTGCAAAGTCAAAAAGTAAAAGACTTTATCAATGAAAAATACCAAGGTGCAGTAGTCCCTGCATTTTAAAACAAACCTTGAGTTTTAAAACTCAAGGTTATTTATTTTTAATAAGTTCTGTGGTAATTTTAGCTATTTCTAATTCTTCTTCTGTTGGAACAATTAAAATTTTAATTTTAGAGTCTTTTTTACTAATCTCACCATTTCTAAGCTGTGCATTTTTATCTAAATCTATATCAAATCCTAAATGCGCTAGTCTTTGACAAACTTTTGCTCTAACAATATCATCATTTTCGCCTATACCAGCAGTAAAAATCAACGCATCAACTCTAGGCAAAATCGCAAAATAAGAACCGATATATTTACTCAAACGATAACAAAACATATCAAGAGCAAGTCTTGCTTTTTCGTTATTTTCTTCAATTTGGGCTTCAATATCTCTAAAGTCATTAAACCCACAAATTCCATAAACACCACTTTTTTTATTCATTATAGTGTCTAAATCAGACGGGTTTAAATTTAATTCTTTTGCTAAAAATGGCAATACAGCAGGATCAATATCTCCACATCTAGTCCCCATGATCAAACCTTCTAGCGGTGTAAAGCCCATAGAAGTATCTACGCATTTTCCATTTTCTATAGCACAAACACTTGCACCATTTCCAAGATGAGCGCTAATTGCATTAAATTCATTAATATCTTTACCAAGTATATGCGCAGCTTGTTTACTTACATAAGAATGTGATGTACCGTGAAAGCCGTATTTTCTAACTTGGTGTTTTTCGTAAAATTCATAAGGCAAAGCATACATATAAGCATAATCAGGCATACTTTGATGAAAAGCTGTGTCAAAAACTGTCACATTAGGAACTTTTGGAGCTGCTTTTATCATAGTTTTAATACCTATTAAATGCGCAGGATTATGTAAAGGTGCTATGTGAGCAACTCTATCAATTTCTTTTAAAATTTCATCATCTACCAAACAATGCTTGGTTAAATTTGGACCTCCATGAACTATCCTATGTCCACATCCATCAAGCTCATTTAAATCATGTAAAATTCCACTTTGAGCAAATAATTCATTTACTAATTCAATACCTTGTTCATGATCTTTAATCGCTAATTCTTTTTTGTATTTTTGACCACTTTTTAGATCTTTTAACTCTATTTTAGAGCTTTGCTCGCCTATTTTTTCCACCAAACCAGATGCTAAAGCCTCATCTTTTTCAAAAAGCTTAAATTTAATTGAAGATGAACCTGAATTTAAAACTAATATTTTCATTTTTCTCCTTATTCTTGTGCTTGAATAGCACTTAAAATCACAGTATTAACAATATCTTCTACCAAACATCCTCTACTTAAATCATTAATCGGCTTTTTAAGACCTTGTAAAATCGGACCAATCGCTAAAGAATTTGCCGTTCTTTGAACTGCTTTATAGCAAATATTTGCCGCATTTAAATCAGGAAACACATATACATTTGCTCTTCCTGCTACTTTAGAATTTGGCATTTTACTTTTTGCTGTTAGCATATCATATGCTGCATCAAATTGTATAGGACCTTCTAGCTCAAGTTGAGGATATTTTTCTTTAGCTATTTTAGTAGCTTCTTTAATTACATCCACGCTAGCCCCACTTCCGCTATCTCCACTAGAATATGAAAGCAAAGCCACTTTAGGATCAAGTCCAAAAGCCTTAGCACTATTTGCACTCACATAAGCAATTTCAGCAAGTTGTTCAGGGGTTGGATTTGGCATAACAGCACAATCAGCAAAAACCAAAACCTTATCTTCTAAAGACATAAAAAACATACCAGAAACCAAACTCACATAAGGTTTTGTTTTGATAATTTGCAAAGCAGGACGAATAGTTTCAGCAGTAGTTGTACTTGCTCCACTTACCATAGCATGCGCTTTTTGAGTATGTACAAGCAAGGTCGCAAAATATGTTTTATCTTGTACTAACTTTTTAGCTTCTTCTTTACTCATACCTTTGCTTTTTCTAGCTTCATACAAAAGCTCTTCAAATTCTTCATTATATTGAGAATTTTTAGGATTTATAATACGTACACCATCGATATTAATATTTAAACTATTAGCTTTAGCACAAATTTCATTGCTATCGCCTAGTAAAATCAAATCAACAATCTCATTTTGCATTAAAAACTCACTAGCTTTTAATACTCTTTCATCAAAACTTTCAGGTAAAACCACTATTTTTTTATCTGCTTTTGCTTTTTCAAAAAGCTCATAAGAAAATCTTGCCTGAGTTTTATAGGTATATTCTTGTAATAAATCTTGAGTAAAATCTTCATTTTCTTTTAACAAAACAAAGTCGCTAAGCTTTTGACTTAGTAAAAAATTTAACATAGTATGATTTTCATCTTGACTTTTTGCATATAGTGGAGCATTTAGCTCTTTAGCTAAGGCTATATTTAAACTCAAATCACCCATCAAGCCAAAATCATCTACTCCAACCACTATAACAAAATCATTTTTATTTTTTATTTTTTCAAAATCTTCAATAATTTTTTTAAAAAAATCATTTGAATTTTGAGTAAATTTGCTTTGATAATTATTTTTTTCAAAACTACTAAAAAAATCTAGCTTAAAATTGGTTTTTGAACATATTAAAGCAATTTTTTCTTTATTTTTTTCACAAAAAACAGGAAAGTAAAAGGCTATTTTACCTTGAACTTTTTCTAAAGACTGTGTTAAAAATTTCTCATCAACACAATTTAATAAAAACATGGATTTCATTTTTTCCTCTTTTTTAACAAAATAATTGTTTTTTTGTAATATAATAATTTTAAAATTCATCACAATAATATAAGGTTATAAAGCTATGAAATTTAAAAATGTTAATTTTTACTTGTTACCTTTTGTAATGTTTGGTTGTAGCGCCACAGTCGATCCGCATATTAACATGAAACCTCCAACTTATGTAGAAGAATTGGCTCCAAAACAAAATCATAACACCCAAAGCAATCCTGGATCGCTATTTGGTAAAGGAGATAATCCTTTATTTTCTGATAAAAAAGCAATGAATGTAAATGATTTAGTAACCGTAGTCATTAGAGAAAATGCTACACAAAACTCGCAAGGCTCTAAAGCTACAAGTAAAAACAATAATGTTAATTTAGGCGGAGGACAAGTAACCACTGGTGCTGGACTTAGTAAAGCTAGAGATTTTATCAATGATTATACAAATATAGGCTATACTACAGCAAGTACTTCACAATATCAAGGCACAGGAAGCCAAACTAGAAGTGAAAATTTCCAAACCACCATTTCTGCTAGAGTGATTAAAGTTTTATCTAATGGAAATTATTTTATAGAAGGAAGTCGTGAGCTTTTAATTAATGGTGAAAAACAAATCATTCAGCTAAGTGGGGTTATAAGACCTTATGATATTTCTCAAGATAATATGATAGATAGTAAATACATAGCTGATGCAAAAATTCTTTATAAAACAGAAGGTGATATAGATAAATCTACACGCAAGCCTTGGGGGACAAAATTCATGGAAACCATTTGGCCTTTTTAAGCTAAATGGTTTTACATAAAACTTGGTGCATCATTAGAAAATAAAATCAAATCTCCATTTTGGGTTAATTTTGATAAAGTTTGCACAAGTTGAGATTTTTCTTTTAATACATAAAAATCTAATGTAATATGTTTTTGCAAAATCGTGCTATTAGCCTCTGAAGTAATAATTACAAAATCAAAACACTCATTGATTATCTTACATAATTTTATATTTTCTTCTTCATTAACTTCAACTATACCAGGAGTTACCAAAACTTTTCTTCCTTGATAGCTTTTACAAAGCTCATAGCTTTGACTCATACCTTTAAAATTTCCATTAAAACCATCATCTATGATAAATTTAGGCTCTTTAGAAATCACTTGCAAACGATGTTCTACTGCTTTTAAATTTAATACACTTTTTATAATATTTTCTATTTTAATTCCTAAATAATGAGCAAGTAAAATACACACACTAATATTATAAGCATTAAAAGCGCCTAGTAAATTTGCATGAAAATCATAAATATTACCATCTAATCTTATTTTAAAATCTAAACCTTCTAAACTTGCCCTAACATCACTTAAACAATCATCATAAAATTCATTTTCATATAAGGTGCTTGAGTGTAAAAAGTATTTTTCTAAACGCTTGGATTTTAAAGCTTGCAACTTAGCACTGCGGATGTTATCTTGAGTTTTAAAATACTCCAAATGCGCCAAACCAATCTCACCCACTATACAAATTTGAGGATTTAAAAACTCTGCAATTTCTAAAATATCATTTTGCTCTCTTGCGCCAGCTTCTACGATATAAATTTCAGTATTATTTTCTAAATTTTCATTGATATCTTTTACTATACCCATGAAAGTATTAACACTTCTTGGAGTTTTATAGCACTTAAACTCATCTTTTAAAAGTTCGTATAAAAAATTTTTTATACTTGTTTTTCCAAAACTAGCAGTAATTAGAATAATTTTTAAATTTGAATTATCACAAATCTTTTTATTTGCCTTTTTTATAAATGTATTTTGGTTTATTTTTTCTACTAAAAAGCTTAATAAAAATGCAGCTACTAAAGCTTCTAAACCTATCCAAAAAAATGGCATAAATACTAAAGTAAAAAGCGACAAAAATAAAAAATAACGCTTAATCCTAGCAGTAAAAACCAGCTTTTTATCTAAATTTTTATATAAGTACCCACCATATAACAAAGATAAAGCAAAAACTATAAAATATAAATAAAAATTTCCGCTATACAAAGAAAACACAAAAGCAAAATAAGGAATTATTAAAAAATATAAATGCCACAAAGGCTTAGCAAAATGTAAAATTATGCGTGAGAATTTATAAGAGTACCATTGCAAAGCTAAAATCAGGTAAAATCCAAGTAAAAAATTCAAACTTAAAAAAGCTATCATACTAATCATTTTTTAAAAATTCCTCATGTATTTTTTCATTTATAAAATCAGCATGTTTTAAAAAGAAAAAATGATCCCCATCTAATGCAAAAAAATTTCCTTTTTGTGCTAAAGAATGGATAATCGCTCCACTTTTTAAAGGCGTAGCTTTATCTTCATTACCCCAAAAAATCAAAATAGGGTTTTTAAGCTTTTGAAATTCATTTTCTAAATTTTCATTAACAACCTTCTTAAAGGTTTCATACATCACTTCACTCATACCTTGAGCGTCTTTGCTAATAAAAAATTTCCTCCAAAAATCCCCATAAGGAAGATTTTTTAAAATTTTAAACAAGGCTATTTTAAACCTCACTTTAAAGCTTTTTGGTAAAACCACACCTGCGCTAGAGAGTAAAATTAAACCTTGAAAATTAGCATTTTGACACATAATAGTCGCAACTTTTCCGCCAAAAGAATGCCCCATTAAATAATCTGCCTTTTGCTCAATTGTAGTTAAAAAGTCTTCCACAACCTTAGCATAAGCATAAGAATCCATAGGTGCATCTATGCTTGAATTTCCAAAACCAGGCAAATCTAAATAAATTTGTTTAAAATCATTCAAAGGCTTTTCAAAAGCTTGTTTCATAAGCTCTTTATTAGCCCCCCAACCGTGTAAAATAAGAATTGTTTTTTTACATTTTGGATTGATGATTTCATAACTTAAATTATAAAAATATCCATTAGAATATACTCTAGTTTTTGCCATTTCTAGCCTTTTTTATCTTTATAAATCTTTTCTAAAAGCATTACAGCTTCATTTAAACGCTCATATTCTTCAAAACTTAAAAGCACGGCTTCAAATTTATTATTTTTTACTATCACCACTCTACCGTTTTCGCTCTTTTTTGTTTTTTCAAGCATAGTACTGAAATTTCTTACTACTTCAGTTGCAGTATAAATTTCATCTTTGCTAAAAGTAGCCATGATTATAACTTACCTTTTTGCCCATTAATACTGTGAATAAAAGCATAATCGATCTTAATTTGCTTTTCTAGCTCTATATTTTTTGCTAAATTATCAACTGTATTAGTAAAATCTTCAAATAAATAATTTGCCAATGATCCTGGATTTGGATTGATCTCATTTAAATAAACCTCATCACCTATCACAAAAAAATCACAGCGAATCAAAGCTCCTTTAAATAAAGGATTGTAAATTCTCGTAAAATTATCCCTTAGTTTTTGCTTTAATTCTTCACTAATATTTGCTTCACTGACTTTAGAACTTTCTGAAAAACCTAAATATTTTTGTTCAAAATCTAAAATTTCATTTTTTCTAGGCTCTTCAATGATAGAAAATTCCATTTTTTCACCTATCATACAACCTGCTAAGTTATATTCTTTAATATTGCTTACAAATTTTTCAACCACAACATCCTCATCAAATTCAAAAGCAACATCTTTAGCATATTTAAGCTCGCTTTCATCTTTAACTATACTTATACCTATGCTACTACCTAATCTTGCAGGCTTTAAAATACAAGGAAAGTCTAAAGAAACATTTTGCTCTTTATGCAAATTTAAAACTTTATAATCAAGTGTTTTTACCCCTACACTTTGTGCATAAAGTTTAGTTAAAACCTTATTAAAAGATAAAACACTAGCTTCTATGCGCGGTCCTATGTATTTTATACCATAAAAATCAAGCAAAGCAGCTATTTTGCCATCTTCGCCATCTTTTCCATGTACGATATTTACCGCTACATCAATGTCAAGTTTTTTCTCGCCTAACATAGTTTTTATAAAAAACCCACCCTGCTTTAGCACCAAGACTTTTTCTTTTTTATAAGCACCACTACTAAAAGTTTTTGCATTCATTTTTTCTTCATCTATAAGAAAAAATTCTTTATTTTTATCACAAAATATAAATTTTTTTTGCGCTTTGAGTACTTTTTTTAATACCACAGCACTCACAATGCTAATTTCATGCTCATAAGAATTTGCACCAAAAATTACACCATATATCATTATATTTTTCCTTTTATTATGCTAATTTTTTCAAAGCCTCTTTAATAAGCTCACTAGTATTTTTACTCTCACAAGTTCTTAAAACCTTTAAAATATTTTCTTGTTTAAAACCAAGTGAAAGTAAAGCTGCCAAAGCTTGCGCTTGGTCTTGATTGGAATTTTCTATATTGATTTTTGCATCACTTAACTCAGCTATAATTCTTTTTGCACTCTTTGGACCAATACCAGGAACCTTTTTAAATACACTCTCATCACCACTTTGCAAAGCTGCATAAAAAGTATTAGTATCTAAGCTTGAGCAAAGCGCCATAGCAGTAGTTGCTCCTATACCACTAATTTTAATTAATAATTCAAACATTCTTTGCTCATTAATATCTAAAAATCCATATAATTTATGAGAGTCTTCTTTGATAATTTGCGTGATTAAAAACTCAACCTTTTGATCTTTTTCAAAATTACTTGAGCAAAAAAGCGACACATAAACACCATAACTTACCCCACTTGAAGTTTTTAAAACAACAAAAGTAGGTTCTTTTTTACTCACTATTCCTTCAATTGCCACTATCATTTAGCTTATTCCTTGTAATTGCTAATAGAGCGAATTTCATAAACACTCATCCCATTTTCAGTATCTATTTTTTCAAGCTCAAAACATTGAATTTTTTCTTCACTATGAGGATGATAGCTTAATTCTTTTCTAGGATTTAATAAAACAAATTTAACCTCGTTTAAATCCATCCATTTTCCACTTTTATTAATAATTTTTGATTTTAAAAGTTCATCTTGAATTTTTTTAAGCTTTTCCATATTTGCTTTTTCTTCTTCTTTTAAGGTTTCTATTTTATTAGCTAAAATATTTAAATTTTCAATCTTTTGATTAAAATCTTTAATAGTAATCTTATAAGCTTGCGGTACAGCTCTTTTTGCACTTATTAATTCTTTTGCCTTTTGCTGTAAAATTCTCACAGAATCTTTACTCACATGGATAGTATGCTTGGTTTCTTCAATTTCTTTGACTAAATTTTCTTGTTCTTTTTTTAACTCTTCAATATGCAAAAGTATCTCTTCTCCACTTTTTTCTTTATCAAAAGCTTTGAGATCTTGAATTACAAGTTTATTGCCACTTCCTTGAACTTTTTCAACATGAATCAAGCTTTTAGCAATACACAAACAATTACCACCAAGCTCTTGTATGTAAATTTCATCCGCAATAATCTCCCCACCCACAGCCTTTTTAATATTTACTTTTTTAGCCTTGATAGAACCATTTTCTAAAGTTTCAGCAAAAACTTCCTCGGCCTCACAATATCCTCTTAAGATATTAACCTCAACCTTTTGCCCTATAATAGTGCTTTTATGATGCATATTACCTTTAAGAATTACTTTTTTACCTCTTAAAACAGAATCTTGAGCCATATTACCAGTAACTTCTAATTCTTGAGCTTCAACAGTAATCCTAGGACCTATTGCATCTTCTAAACTATTTGTATTTTTAATCACAATGATAACTTGTTTATCAAAACCCGCCCAAATAGAACCCGTACTTTTAAAATCAACCTTATTAAATTCTAAATAATTTTCTATCTCATAAATAGATTTTTTTTGGATAATAAAGCCATCTTTTTTGGCAATATATTTTATGCTTTCATCATCTTCTTTAACTTCAAAATTATCCGAACAAACAACTTTTTCTTTATTTGTTTTTGGCGGAAGTGCTTTTAAAATTTTAAATCTTAAATCCTTGCCATCGCTACCCTCTTTTGGTTTAATCCTCTCAATAGCCACCTCATCTTTTCCTATGGGTGCTACATAGTTTCTATTCATCACATCATTGTGCTTTTTTAGATTTTCTAGGTAGTGATATTGAATTTCTTCATTTGTAGGCTCTTGAGGATTAACTCCCTTGCATACTTCAAATTCAACTTCAAAATCAAATTTTTGCTTTTCTTTGACTTTGGTATTAAAATCAATAATTTGCTTTTTGAAATCAAAAATTCTAAATCCGAGCAAATATTTTTCTTTTATCATCGCTTTGTAAATAGCTTCTAAAAGTTCTAGTGCCAATTTATCATGAAAAGCAATAATTTCACTGGCTTTAACACTAGCTTTTAATAAAGTACAAATTTCGTTGGTATATAAACTAATCTCAAAAGCTGGTGAGTGTGCAAATTTTTTAAAATAAATTTCTATTTTATACTCTTGCTCTATACTTAAATCATGAATTAAAAATTTTTCATCTTCTTCAAAAATTTTTAATTCTTTTTCATTAACTTTTATCCATTCTTGATTATCATAAGTATAAGAAGTACTAAAACTTAATAATCTAAAATCAAGTTCATCAACTTCGCATTTATTTTCAGAAGCAAATATCAAAAGCTCTTTATAAGGGTCTTTAGTATATAAAATTTTCTTCTCTTCCATAGCTTAAGCTTCCTTATTGTGTATAAAATTTTGATTTTAGCAAAAATAAAATCAAAATTTAGTTAAAATTATTGCTACTAAAAAATTTTATAATACTCAAACTAATATTTAAAGAATGAAAATTAATGAGAAAAAATATTATTTTTAAAAATTTTATCATCAATGCCTTAGGAATTTTATTTTCTAGGATTATGGGTGTTTTAAGAGATATTGTTTTAGCTTTATATTTAGGTGCTGGAATTTATAGCGATATTTTCTTTGTGGCTTTAAAAATGCCTGCTTTTTTTAGAAGAATTTTTGCAGAAGGGGCATTTGGACAAGCTTTTTTACCAAGTTTTTTAAAAGCAAGTAAAAAAGGTGCTTTTTGTATAAATGTCTTATTACAATTTAGTATTATTGTTTTTTTAACCTGTGTTTTAGTGAGTTTTTTTGCTGAATTTTTTACAAAGATTTTTGCCTTTGGTTTTAACAAAGAAACGATCATTCTAGCTGCGCCTTTAGTTTCTATTAATTTTTGGTATTTGTTTTTTATCTTTTTAGTAACTTTTTTAGGTTCTTTATTAAACTATAAACAAAATTTTTTCATCACTTCTTTTTCTGCTTCATTTTTTAATCTTTTTGTTGTGATTGCCGGATTTTTTGTCACTCAAGATGAACCTTTAGAGGCTTTGTATTATTTTTCATATGCGACTGTTTTAAGTGGTCTAGCTCAACTTATATGGCATATTTTTGCTTTAAAAAACACTAGAATTTTAAAAAGTATGTATTTAAGCATAAAACTTAAAAAAACAAAGACTAATTTAGATAAGTTCCACTCTACATTTACTCATGGACTTTTAGGCTCTTCGGCAAATCAAATTAGTTCATTATTAGATACTACTATAGCTAGTTTTTTAATGGCTGGAAGTATTTCGTATTTGTATTATTCTAACAGAGTTTTTCAGCTTCCTTTAGCTCTTTTTGCAATCGCTCTAAGTCAAGTAAGTTTTCCCAAAATACTAAGACATTTAAAAGCAAATGAAGAACAAAAAGCCTTGGCTTTTATGCAAAAAGCTTTTGAGTATTTAAGCGTGCTTTTGATTTTAGCTAGTATAGTTGGGATTATCTTAGCTAAAGAAATTGTGGAGTTTTTGTTTCAAAGAGGAAATTTTAATCAAGAAGATACAAAAATCACTGCATTTTTATTACAAGCTTATCTTTTGGGGCTTTTGCCTTTTGGCTTGCAAAAACTTTTTTCTTTATGGCTTTATGCTAAATTTAAACAAAAAATAGCCGCTATAATAGCCTTTAAAACACTTTTTATATCAGCATTTTTTAGTATAGTGATTATTTTACTTATTAAAGAAGAAGCTTATAAGAGCTTAGGTATTGCACTAGCTTCATCTATTAGTGCTTTTTATTTATTATATGCTAATATAAAAGAATTTGGCTTTAGAAATCTTTGGGGTATTTTTAGGGTTAAATTTTGGCTTATAAGTATAGTATTTTTAAGTTTATTTGCTCTAGGCTTATTTGAAATTAAAGATATTTTAATACAATTTTTAATTGAAATTTATCATTTTTTTTAAAGGTTTGTTTTGATGGTTTTTTTTGATAGTGTTTTAAAGAAAAAATGCGAATTTATCCCACATGAGACAAAAAAAGCAAACATTTATCTATGCGGGCCTACTGTATATGATGATGCACATTTAGGGCATGCAAGAAGTAGTGTATGTTTTGATTTTTTAAGAAGAGTTTTGCTAGCAAATGATTATGAAGTAGTTTTTGCTAGAAATTACACTGATATTGATGATAAAATCTTAAAAAAAATGCAAGAAAGTGGCAAAAGTTTAGAAGAAATTACAAATTTTTATATTAAAAGATATGAAGAGGATATGCAAGCACTTAATATCTTAGAACCTGATTTTAAACCAAAGGCTACAGCTTATATTGAGCAAATGATTATATATATAGAAAAACTTTTAGAATTAAACCTAGCTTATAAACTTGAAGATGGGATTTATTTTGATACTAGTAAAGATGATAAATACTTTTATATCTCTAAAAGAAATTTAGAAGATAATCAATCACGCCTAGAAGAAAGCGTGGCTAAAAAAAATGATAGCGATTTTGTTTTATGGAAATTTGATGAAAAATTTTATCCTGCAAGTTTTGGCAAAGGAAGACCAGGTTGGCACACAGAATGTGTTGTGATGATAGAGAGTATTTTTAAAGATAAACTTGACATTCATGCAGGGGGCATAGACTTACTTTTTCCTCATCATGAAAATGAAGCTTGCCAGTGTCGTTGTAAAAACAATCATGAATTAGCTAATTTTTGGCTACACAATGGCTTTGTACAAATTAATGGTGAAAAAATGAGCAAAAGCTTGGGAAATAGCTTTTTTCTAAAAGATTCTTTAAAACTTTTTAGTGGAGAAGTTTTGAGATTTTATCTTTTAAGTGTGCATTATAGAGCGCATTTTAACTATGCTTTAGAAGACTTACAAGCTGCTAAAAAAAGACTTGATAAATTTTACCGCTTAAAAAAACGCTTAAATTTAAATGCTTTTATAGATGAAAAAACTACCATAGAAAGTGAAGTAGCTAAAAATATCTTAGAAGTTTTAAATGATGATTTAAATGCCTCTAAAGCCTTAGCTTTACTTGATGAGTTTATCAATGAAAGTAATATTTACTTAGATCAAAACCCAAAAGATAAAACTTATAAAATACAAGTAGAAAAAACCTTGAAAGAACTTGCTTTTATTTTTGGTATAGGCTTCATAGATACCATAAAATATTTTCAATTTGGCATTAGTGAAGAAAAATGTCAAGAAATAGAAGAAAAAATTGCTCTACGCAACAAAGCAAAGCAAGAAAAAAACTATGCCTTAGCAGATCAAATTCGTGATGATTTAGCTAAGGAGAATATTCTTTTAATGGATACACCAAATGGTGTGGTATGGGAGAAAAATGGATAAAAATTACAAAGAAATGAAGCTTAAAGAGGTTTTTACTCGCTTTAAGCCTTATTATAAAGATTATTGGTTTTATTTTGTTTTAGCTATCATTGGCATGCTTTTAACTAGTGGTGGAACAGCTGCTAGCGCATACATCATAGAGCCTATTTTAAATAAAATTTTTATAGAAAAAAATGCTCAATTGCTTTATTACATGCCTTTGCTTGTTGTTTTAATTTATGCTTTAAAAAATCTTGGTGCTTATATGCAAGTTTATTATATATCTTATGTTGGGACAGATATTTTAAGAAGATTAAGAGAATTAGTTCTTGGCAATCTTTTGCGCTTAGATATGAGTTTTTTTCATAAATACAGAAGTGGCGAATTAATCAGTCGGTGTACTTCTGATATTGGAGCTTTGCAAAATATAGTTTCTACTATCATACCTGAAATTTTAAGAGAAAGTTTAACTGCCATTGGACTTTTAAGCGTAGTGATTTATCAAAGCCCAAAACTTGCTTTTTTTGCTTTAGTTATTTTACCTTTAGCAATTTATCCTCTTGCTATTTTTGCTAAAAAAATCAAAAAAATAGGACGCAATACCCAAGAAAAAAATTCTGATCTTACTTCAAGATTAAGTGAAATCTTTTCCAATATAGAACTTATTAAAGCTTCCAATGCAGGCAAAAATGAAATGCAAAAATTCAGCCAAACTAATAGCGAAGTTTGTAAACTTTCCTTAAAGGGCATTAGAATCGAAGCTTTGAGTAGCCCTTTAATGGAATCTATGGGTTCAATTGGCTTTGCAATAGTAATTATAATAGGTGGTAAAGAAGTAATCGATGGAAGTTTAAGTATAGGTTCTTTTTTTAGTTTTACTACAGCTTTATTTATGGCTTATACTCCTATTAAAAGACTTTCTTCACTTTATACAAGATTACAAAATGCAGTAGCAGCTAGCGAGAGAACTTTTTATTTAACTGATTTAGAACCACAAATTAAAGGTGGTGAAGAAAAACTTACAGAAAATATCCAAAATATCCATTTTAAAAATGTCTCTTTAAGCTATCAAAAAGATAAAATGGTATTAAAAGATGTAAATTTTTCTTTTGATAAAGGAGAAATTCTAGCCTTAGTTGGATCAAGCGGTGGAGGAAAATCTTCTATTATTAATCTTTTAATGTATTTTTTTGAAAAAGATAGCGGTGAGATTTTAATCAATCAAAAAGACATTAGCTCTTTTGATATTATTAGTTTAAGAGAAAATATTTCTTTGGTAACTCAAAATATTTATATATTTAATGACACCATAGCTCAAAATATTGCTTATGCTAAAGAATATAACGAAACACGCGTGATAGAAGTTTTAAAACAAGCTAATGCTTATGATTTTGTTCAAGAACTTGGTGGTATACATACTGAATTAAAAGAACATGGAAAAAATCTCTCAGGTGGACAAAAACAACGCATTGCTATAGCAAGGGCTTTATATAAAAATCCTCAAATTTTAATTTTTGATGAAGCAACCTCAGCACTTGACAATGAAAGCGAAAAAGCCATAGTAAGAACTATAGAAAGCTTAAAAAAAGATCGTTTGATACTCATCATCGCTCATAGACTTAGCACTATAGAAAATGCCGATAAAATCGCTGTACTTGATAAAGGAAAAATAGCTTCTATAGGAAATGATGCTTATTTAATGCAACATTGTGAAATTTATCAAAAATTAAAACAAAAAGCACAAAAAACTGATAAAGTCAAAGAAAATGAAAACTAAAAATTATCATTTTTTTAGTACAATATGCTATTTTGCAAATAAAGGAAAAATATGACTTATGAAAGCTTAAAACCTTTAATATATAAATTAGATCCAGAAAATGCTCATGCTCTGGCTGAATTTAGTATGCGGACGCTAGATTGTATATTTCCTGGAGGGCTTAGTTTTTTTGCAAAAGATTGTGTAATAAATGATGAAATTTTAAATCAAGAAATTTTTAATTTAAATTTTTATAACCCTGTGGGTTTAGCAGGTGGTTTTGATAAAAATGCAACCATGATAAGACCGCTAAGTGCTTTAGGTTTTGGTTTTTTAGAATATGGAACTTTTACTCCAAAACCTCAAAATGGTAATGAAAAACCTAGACTTTTTAGACTTGTTGAACAAGAAAGTATTCAAAATGCTATGGGTTTTAACAATAAAGGCAAAGACGCCATTGCAAAAGAAGTAAAAAAAGTCTATCCTTTTAGCATACCTTTAGTGGCAAATATAGGCAAAAACAAAATCACCCCAAATGAAGAAGCTATTAATGATTATATTATTTTATTAAAAGAATTTAAAGATTTATGTGATTTATTTGTGATTAATATATCCTCTCCAAATACCAAAAATTTAAGAGATTTACAAAGTGAGGAATTTGTAAGTACTTTATTTAACCAAGCAAAACAAATCACAAACAAACCTGTGATTTTAAAAATTGCTCCAGATATGAATATAGATAGCGCAATTTCACTTTGTAAAAGCGCTATTAGTGCAAAAGCTGATGGTATTATCATGGCAAATACTAGTATAGATTATTCTTTGATTGACAATGCAAGAACTTTTGGCGGAATTAGTGGTAGATTAATCACCCAAAAAAGTGCGACATTTTTTAAAGAAGTAGCTAAAGAAATTTATCAAGATACTATTTTAATAGCAAGTGGAGGCATAGATAGTGCTGAACTTGCTTATGAGCGCATTAAAAACGGGGCTAGTTTGGTTCAAATTTATACAGCTATGATTTTTAAAGGACCAAGTATTGTTAAAAATATCAATCAAGGTTTAATCGAGCTTTTAAAACAAGATGGTTTTAATCATATTAGTCAAGCTATAGGAGTTAATTTTAAATGATTAATTATAAAAAAATCACCCTTGAAAATAAACTTGAAGTCTATACTTTACCTGTAAATAAAAAAAGCGGAGTTATAAGTGTAGATATTTTTTATAAAGTTGGCTCAAGAAATGAAAAAATGGGAAAAAGTGGCATAGCTCACATGCTTGAACATTTAAATTTTAAAAGTACAAAAAATTTAAAAGCAGGTGAATTTGATGAGATAGTCAAGGGTTTTGGCGGAGTGGATAATGCAAGTACGGGCTTTGACTATACGCATTATTTTATAAAATGCTCTAGTGAAAATTTAGATAAATCTTTATGGCTTTTTGCTGAATTAATACGTAATTTAAATTTAAAAGATGATGAGTTTCAACCTGAAAGAAATGTAGTTTTAGAAGAAAGGCGTTGGAGAACTGATAATAATCCTTTGGGATATTTGTATTTTAGATTATACAATCATGCCTTTTTACACCATCCATATCACTGGACCCCGATAGGCTTTTTTAAAGATATACAAAATTGGAAAATAGAAGATATACAAGATTTTCATCAAACTTTTTATCAACCTAAAAATGCTATTTTGCTTGTGAGTGGTGATATTGATGAAGATGAAGTATTTACTTTAGCTAAAAAGCATTTTCAAGATATAAAAAATACCAAAGAAATCCCTATAGTTCATGAAAAAGAACCTGAGCAAGATGGTGCTAAACGTGTGATCTTGCATAAAGAAAGCGATACACAATTACTAGCACTTGCGTATAAAATTCCTGCATTTAATCATGAGGATATGCCAAAACTTTGTGCATTAAGCGAACTTTTGGGAAATGGAAAAAGTTCTTTAATAAGCGAAATTTTAATTGATAAATTAGAACTTATCAATGAATTTTATGCTTATGCAAGCGAAAATATAGATGAGAATTTATTTATATTTATTTGTGTTTGCAATGAAGGTATAAAAGCAGAAGATGTTGAAAAAGAGCTTTTAAAAATTCTTGAAGATGTAAAAAATGCTAAATTTGATGATACTATCATGGAAAAAATCAAAAACACCGTAAAAAGTGATTTTATTTTTTCACTAAGCGATGCAAGTAGCGTTGCAAATATTTATGGATCTTATCTTGCTAAAGGCGATTTAAAACCTTTACTTGATTATGAAAAAAATATAGAAAATCTAAGCAAAGATGATTTAATTCATTGTGCTAGAAAATATTTCAATGAAAACAAATCTACTACAATAATCTTAAAAAGGGGTGAAAATGGACAATAAAATCATCATAGGAGCAATGACAGCTTTAATAACTCCATTTAAAAATGGAAAATTAGATGAACAAACTTACCACAAACTCATCAAAAGACAAATAGCAAATGGGATTGATGCAGTAGTGCCTGTTGGAACAACTGGAGAAAGTGCCACCTTAACCCATGAAGAACATAGAATTTGTATAGAAATAGCATTAGATGCTTGCAAGGGAAGTTCTTGTAAGGTTTTAGCAGGAGCAGGAAGCAATGCTACCCATGAGGCTGTAAGTTTGGCTAAATTTGCACAAGAGCATGGAGCTGATGGTATTTTAAGCGTTACTCCATACTATAACAAACCCACACAAGAAGGTTTGTATTTGCATTATAAAGAAATAGCAAAAAGCATAGATATACCTGTACTTTTATATAATGTCCCAGGAAGAACAGGTTGTGAGCTTCAAACAGAAACCATTATAAGATTGTTTAGAGATTGTGAAAATATTTATGGGGTAAAAGAAGCTAGTGGGAGCATTGACAAATGCGTTGATTTGCTAGCACATGAGCCTAGAATGATGCTTTTAAGCGGAGAAGATGCGATTAATTATCCTATACTTTCAAATGGCGGTAAAGGTGTGATTTCAGTTACTTCAAATTTACTTCCTGATATGATTTCAAAATTAACTCATCTAGCTTTAGAAGAAAAATACATCGAAGCTAAAAAAATTAATGATGAGTTGTATAATATCAATAAAATTTTATTTTGCGAAAGCAATCCTATACCTATTAAAGCAGCAATGTATATAGCAGGTTTAACCCCTACCTTAGAATATCGTTTGCCACTTTGTAAACCTAGTGATTGCAATTTAGCAAAAATAGAAGCGATTATGAAAAACTATAATATCAAAGGATTTTAATGGATACTTTTTTTCAAAATAAAACTTTAGTAATTAGCGGTGGAACAAGAGGGATTGGTAAAGCTATTGTATATGAGTTTGCAAAAGCAGGAGCCAATGTAGCTTTTACTTATAATTCTAATGCAGATTTAGCTCAAGAAATTGTAAAAGATTTAGAAAATAACTACAAAATCAAAGCAAAGGCTTACGAGTTTAACATACTTGAACCAGAAACTTATAAAGAATTATTTGAAAAAATCGATCAAGATTTTGACAGAATAGATTTTTTCATCTCTAATGCTATTATCTCAGGTCGTGCCGTTGTAGGTGGATATACTAAATTTATGAAATTAAAACCTCGCGGAATAAATAATATTTTCACAGCAACCGTAAATGCATTTGTAGTTGGAGCACAAGAAGCAGCAAAAAGAATGGAAAAAGTTAGTGGAGGTAGTATATTATCTATTTCTTCAACAGGAAATTTAGTACATATTGAAAATTACGCAGGACACGGTACAGCAAAAGCAGCAGTAGAAGCTATGGCAAGATATGCTGCAACCGAACTTGGTTCTAAAAACATCCGTGTAAATGTAGTAAGTGGCGGGCCAATTGACACTGATGCGCTTAAAGCATTTACAAATTATGAAGAAGTTAAAAATGCAACTATTAATCTTAGTCCACTAAACCGTATTGGACAGCCTCAAGATTTAGCAGGAGCATGTTTATTTTTATGTTCTGATAAAGCAAATTGGATCACAGGACACACTTTAATCGTAGATGGTGGTACCACTTTTAAATAATTCATTACCCCATTTTGGGGTATTTTCTTTAAACACAAGGATTAACAAACAATGAATTTACCTAATATCTTAGCATTTATAAGGATATTATTAGCTCCACTTTTGTTTTTTTTACTTATTAATGATTTTGAAAATATTCATCCCAGTTGGGTAAATTATTTTGCTTGTGTTGTTTTTGGTATAGCTGCCTTGACTGATTTTTTTGATGGTTATATTGCAAGAACTTGGAATCAAACTACAAAACTTGGAGCTATTATAGATCCACTAGCAGATAAAATGCTTGTTTTGGCTGCTTTTTTAGGATTATTACTCACCCAAAAAGCCGATCCTTGGATGATTTATATTATTCTAGTAAGAGAATTTTTTATAACCGGTTTTAGAGTGGTTATGGTGAGTGAAAAATTTGATGTAAGTGCTTCTTTTGCAGGAAAAATAAAAACAACCTTTCAAATGATAGCCATTATATTTTTAATCATGCAATGGCCTTTTGCCAATACATTGTTGTTTATTGCCTTAGTACTTACACTTTATTCGGCTTTTGAATACATACTAGCTTATACAAAACATTTAAAAAAGGTATAATTTGAAATCATATTTATTTTTATTTATTATCTTAGCCATTGGCTTTAAATTTTATTCTTTTAGCTTTTTAATAACGCTTTTGGTTATATCTTTTTTAATTTTTTTTCACGAGTTAGGACATTTTCTAGCCGCAAAACATATGAGGGTTGATGTAGAGATTTTTAGCATAGGCTTTGGAAGAGCTGTTTTTAAAAAAACTTACAAAAACACAGAATATCGCTTATCTGCTCTACCTTTTGGTGGTTATGTTAAACTCAAAGGACAAGATGATTTAAATCCTAGCGAAAAAAATTACGAACCAAATAGCTATAATACTCTAAGTCCTCTAGCTAGAATTTACATACTTTTCACAGGACCATTTTTTAATTTCTTTTTAGCATTTTTACTTTATATAGCCATAGGTTTTTTAGGAGTTCAAAAGCTTGCACCTGTTATTGGTAATATAGCACCAAGCTCAGCTGCACAAAAAGCAAATTTACAAATTGGAGATAAAGTCCTAGCTATAGATGGAGTTAAAATTCAAAGCTTTGAAGAAATTGGCAAACTTGTACATATAAAACCAACCTTACTTAGTATAGAACGCGATGGTAAACTCATCAACATCACCCTAACCCCGCAAATTGATCAAGGCTATAATGAGTTTTATCAAAAAGTTCAAAAACCACTAATTGGCATAGCACCTAAGGGTGAGTTTGTTACTATTTATCATCCAGGATTTAGTAGTTTAAAATATGCTTATGAAGAAAGCATAGAGGCTTCTTTGCTCATTTTTAAAGGTCTTGCTAAAATCATCAGCGGGGAATTAGACGCTAAGAATATGGGTGGAATCATCACTATGGTGGATATAACTTCCAAAGCAGCAAATACTAGCATAGTGGTTTTATTTTTAATCACCGCTTTAATTTCTATCAACCTTGGAGTATTAAATTTACTTCCCATTCCAGCGCTAGATGGAGGGCATATACTTTTTAACCTTTATGAGTTAGTCTTTAAAAAAGAAGTGCCAAAGGTATGTTTTGAATATCTTAGTTATTTTGGCATGGCTTTACTTTTAAGTTTAATGGTGTTTGTAACTTATAATGATATTACTCGTTTTATGAGTAATTAATAAGTCCTAGTAGCAAAATCATAGCGATTAAATTCACCTATATTGTTTTTACGGTAAAAACTATTATAAAATTGCTTACTTAAACTTTGCTCATAATTTAGTCTAAATCTTACCCACATTGCTGTTTGATCTTTGGCGCTGGTTTTTTCATCTTGATAATTAAGTGATAAATCTAAAATAGAAATTGGAGAATAAGTAATGTTATATTGATTTTGTAATTCTTTTATATTAGAATTTACATTTAAAACATTCAAATAAGGCAAATCAAACATCAAACCAAGCTCTGTGCTATCTTCACTATCATTTTCCTTTATATTATAGTGATTAGCATAAGCTTTAAAATAATGACTAAATTGAAATTCAGCACCAAAACTATTTTTTTCATAAGCTTCTTTATACTGATCATTAAAATAATTAAAACCTAAATTAAACTCATCAAATTCATAACGATTAATAAGTCCTAAAGAATAAGCTTGTTCTAATTGTCCTATTCTTGCTTGTTTTTCTAAAAGCAAAGTAGCATTTTCATAATCTAGTAATGAATTAATATTTTTTATATTTACATTTAAAGCATCATAGTCTAAATTAGCCTCTGTTTTATCCTTAGAACTTAAATTTAAAACTTGACCTAAAGAATTACTAGCAAAAGAACTAAGATCTGTACTTTGAGCTTGGTATTCTTGTGGTTTTTGAAAAAATACTTGCTTAGAAACAGTGTTTGACTTTTGATATTTGCTAATATTAGCCTCACCCTCACCTAAGCTTTCTTCTAAATTTAAAGCAAATGCATTTATGCATATACAGCTTAAAAAAATGTATTTTTTCACTCAACCTCTAATGTATTATTTTATAAAGATACAAATTTCACATTTATCATGAAATATTGCTAACTCTATATTTATAATAGCATTATATTTTTACAATATGACTAATTAACAATATTTTTAATAACAAAGCAATTATTTTTTCAAAAATACACCCCACCACTTAAATATAACTTCATTCTATGATCATCATCAAATTTATACTGATGAACAGCTCTTGCTGCATCAAGCTTTATATAATAC
>NZ_JAKMTB010000008.1 GCF_025772985.1 Campylobacter sp. CNRCH_2014_0184h
GATTCGAACCAACGGCCCCCTCCTTAAAAGGGAGATGCTCTACCGGCTGAGCTAACGAGACAATCAAAAAACGAAATTATGCCAAAAGAATATTCTTTTGTCAAGATATAATATAAAATTTTGAGCATATTTTTTAACATGCTCAAAATTTAGGCTAAGTCTAAAGATACTTTTCCATTTTTAATTTCTGCAACTTTAACTTTAATTTCATCTCCTACCTCTAACTTTTCTTTAATCTTAGAATTATGTAATAAACCATCCACGCCTTCTTTAAGTTCTACAAAAACTCCAAATTCTACAACCTTTTGAACTCGTCCTAAAAATTCTTCACCGATATCAAATTTAGGCATTTCCTTTTTGTCGCGCTTTTTGTTAGAACCTTTAGAGTGAAGTAAATTTAATATATACTCTTTACTTTGAGAAATCAAATCATGATCAATTCCTGCTATTTTAACCTCACCTTTATCTCTATCTAAATCAATATTAACTTCAAATTTTTCAATAATTTCTTTAATGGTTTTACCACCTTGACCTATAATATCAGGAATTTTATTTGGATCTACATTAAAAATTTCAATCTTTGGCAAAATAGCTTCATTAACAACTATGTTTTGATTAGCCTCTTCCATTAATTGCAAAATGTGCTTCCTAGCTTCTTTTGCTTGATATAAAGCCTCTTTTAAAACCTGTTGCTCTATACCACCAAGTTTTATATCCATCTGCAAAGCAGTGATTCCATCATAGCTTCCTGCTACTTTAAAATCCATATCTCCATCATGATCTTCAAGCCCCATGATATCGGTTAAAATAGCATATTTTTCATCTTCAAAAACAAGCCCCATCGCCACACCTGCTACTAGTTTTTCACTTTTTACCCCTGCAGCTCTTAAAGCCAATGCACCACCACAAACAGTAGCCATAGAGCTAGAACCATTACTTTCTAAAATTTCAGAAACCAAACGAATTGTATGAGCATAATCTGTATCAACACTAGGATACAAAGCTCTTTTTGCTAAATTTCCATGGCCAAGCTCTCTTCTACCAGGAGCTTTTATAGGGCTAGCTTCGCCCACTGAAAAACCTGGAAAATTATAATTAACCATAAATTTTTCACAAATTGGATTTTTTTCTGTAAGCATATCTGACATTTGCGCATCATTATCATTTCCCAAGGTGGCCACAACTAAGGCTTGGGTTTGCCCTCTAGTAAAAAGACAAGATCCATGTGCACTTGGTAAAATATTTGTTTCTATATCTATTTTTCTAACATCCTTTAAACCTCTACCATCTGCTCTTTTATTTTCATTAATAATTTGGTTTCTAATAAGTTCTCTTTTGCATGCATGTAAAGCTTTTTCAATATCTTCAAATTTCCATTCGTTTTCAATAGCCATAGATTCACTTTCAATCTCTTTTGCTATTTGTAAAATTTCACTTGCCCTTTCACTTTTTGCCATTTGATTAATAGCAATTTTGAGTTTTGTTATATAAGTATTTTTTATATAGTCAATAATTTGAATATTATCTGACTCTATTTTAAACTCGAGTTTAGAATTTTTTCTATAAGCAGCAAATGCTTTTTCATATTCATTGGAACCACGCAAGATTGCACTACTTGCAAAATCTAAAGCCTTTAAAGTATCATCTTCGCTAAGTTCATTCATACGGTGTTTATCATCTTGCTTGTTTGCCAAAGCTCTCATTTCTATCATTAAAAGCTCATCTTTAACGCCTGCTACATAAAGATCTAAAGTGCTATTTTTTAACTCGCTATTGCTTGGATTTAAAACAAAATCATTATTTATACGACCTATTCTTACACCACAAACAGGTGCTTTAATAGGGATATCACTTAAATACAAAGCAACGCTTGCAGCGTTTAAACTCATCACTTGCAAATCTACTTCAGGATCAGCAGAAAGAACCATTACAACAATTTGAGTTGGATATGCATATCCTTTTGGAAAAAGAGGTCTTAAACTTCTATCTATAATCCTAGCGCTTAATGTTTCATTGTCGCCTGGCTTAGTTTCTCTTTTTACATAACCTCCTGGAATTTTACCTGCTGCATAAGCTTTTTCTATATATTGTACTGTAAGAGGCAAAAAATCCTCTTCTACCATTTTTTCTTCTCTGGCTACAGTTGCCAAAACCACTGCATTTTTTTCTTGCATTAAAACTGCACCTGCTGCTTGTTTTGCCACTTTATCGGTATCAAATATTTCAAGGTGATTATTGATATTTATTTCATGTCGCATGATTTTCCTTTAAATTTTTATCATAGGCAAAACCAAATAAGCTTTTTAAATTTTAAAAACTAAAACTTAAAAAGCCTGTTTTTATTTTGCCTATAAATTTATATCTAAACAACTTATTGCTCAGATATAAATTTATTTTTTTAAAGGTAAATAATACCTACTTTCTTCTAAAATATCTAAAATTTCGTGAGCTTGCAAAATCGTTTTATTTTTAAAATAAAACTCAATATCTACAAAATGATCAATTTTTTGCACGCAATAAACCTCATCTGCAAAAACACTAATATAATCATATACATCACTTGGCATTAAAGCGGTGGCATAAATAATACTACTAACCTCTTCTTTTAACAAACTTTTTATACATGAAGAAGCAGTAATCCCACTCTCACACCCCTCATGCAACATTAAAATATTTTTTCCTTTTAAATCTTTTAAAAGATTACCTTTTCTATAACGATATACATTCTTTAAAATTTTTTCTTCATAAGTTCTATTTGCCTCACCATAAATATAATCTAAGCTTATATCAAAAGCCTTAACTAAGGCTTCATTGTAAACTAATTCTTTTGTTTCGCTAATCATAGCTATTTGACATTCATCATTATTAGGAGCTTTGATTTGCTCTGTAAATAAAAAATCATAGGGTATTTCTAATTTTTTTGCCAATACATCAACAAAAACTATAGATTTTAAAGAAGGAGTAATAATAATATAATCTTTTAATTTATTTAGTGGAAGTAAATCATATAATCTTTCAAGCGCATCTTTTTCATCTTCAAAAAACATTATATAGACCTTTCATTTTCTTCCAGAGAAAAATCATAAGATACACCGCCCAAAGGATAAAAATTAAACATAAAATACACACCACTTTGATCTTTAGCGCTAATCCCACCACTAGTAAGTTTAGGTGAAATATCCTTACGATACATCAAAGAATAATTCCAACACTTTCTTTGATAAGTATAACCTATCTCCCATTTTTCAGGATCTTTATTCAAATCAAACCACAAACCACCAAATATTTGATAGTTGGTATTTATATCATACTGAGCTTTAGTTCCTAAAAAATTATATTTTTCTTTTTCATATATTCTATAAGCATGATTTAAACTAACTTTCCACTCACCATAATCAAATAAGGCCTCACTAAATACTTTATCAAAGCGATTATCTACTCCTGAATATTCTGCCTCATTTCTTAAACTTATATAATCATTATAAAAATATTCCACAACATTATCAAAACCACCAAAACTACCTTCTTTGGTAAAATACTTAGCCTTTAAACTATGGTATAGCTTTTTTTTGCCTAAAGCACTATAAAAATACTGATACATCGAAAAATTAAACTGCTCAGGATCATCTTTTAATTCTATAAAATCTTCGGTAATTTTACCTGATTTGGCTCCAGGTATAAAATAATTAGCACCTAAATATAAAGTGTGATAAAAATTTTCATAAGGTTTAGAAAGATCTGTATATAAAGAAAAATTATGTGAATTTCTAAACAAATGCTCTTGATTTTTAATATCTGTATTAGAATAATCTACAAAATTTGCATAAACTCTTTCTGTAAAGGCAAAATTTAAAAAATCATCCAAAAAACTTGTATGATAAATTAAAGGCAAATCAAAATCTAAAGTTTTAGCATAAATACCCGTATGTCTATAATATCTATGAAAAGAAGCATCTAAACTATACTGTATATAGTTATCAAAAAAACCATTTAAATATCTATGATATTGAAAAGATGGATATTCTTGCATGGTATCTTTGTTGCTAATTTTAGAAGTGTCTATATAATACTTCGCATAAGCACCATAATAATTATCATCATCAGATAAGAAATAATTTATTTTTGAGGTAACCAAAGAAGCTTCAGTTTTTGCGCTAGAGCTTAAGTTCATATAATCTACATCATTTAAATAAGTAGCATCAATCCATAAGCCTTCTTGAAATTCATCACTCAAAAGGCTCTTGAATAAAGCTTCACTTGAATATTTAATCTCTAAACCATAATGTTCTTTATTTTTTAAATTTTCTTCTTTTTTATAGCTTGATTTTTCTCCAAAAATACCACCGCTAATTTCACCTTGAGAATAAGGACTATCAATAAATCTTAAAGTTGAGTATAATCCATAGCCTCTTTTTGTCCTAATTTGAGGTTCAAATTGAATATCTGCATTATCATCAATAACATAATAGATTGGTTGGTTATAATATAACCCCTCGCTTTGTTTTAAAACCACCTGAGGAATTAACAAACCACTTTTCCTTTTAGTGTCTACACTAAAGCCAAAATACGGCAAATACATTACAGGGGTATTTTTTACATACAATCTTGCATTATAAAGATGTAAAAAATTACTCTCTTTATTTAATTTACCCTCATCAAAACGAATTTCCCAATCAGGATTTTCAACATTGCAACTAGAAACAACCGACTTTTTAGTTACAACAAACTTATCATTTAAATCTGCTTGATGACATTGCAACCAAACCTCTAAATCGTTATTTGAAAAAAATAAATTTTTAAAAGCTGTTGTGTTATCTTTAAGATTAATTTTAGTATAAGTAGAATTGGTTCTTTCTTTTTGCCCTCGTAAGATATTTACATCACCAAACAATTCTAAATCTTTAGTTGTTTCATTAAATTTAGCCTCGCTTGCGGTTATTAAATACAAATCAGAAACTACAACCACATTGTTTTTTGCTTCTATAATATCATTTGTTTTTACAACATCTAAAGCATAAATGTCTACCTTAGAAGCATACAAACTCCCTACGCAAGCTAAAGAAAGCAATATTTTACGCAAGATCTATCACCACTGTTTTGGCTGCATAATCATGCCAAGTTTTCAAAACAATATTACTCAAAGCCCAAGCAAATCCTAAACCATACAACATATCACTAATTTGTCTTACACCTGCTCTTAGAGCGCTTTGAGTAAAATTTGGTTTATCTAGCAATTCTTGATCAATCACCATGATCTTCAAAAGCATTTTTCCTAAAGTTGCGCCATATAAATAAGTAAATAAACTATGGTATGCAAACTGTAAAATCAAAATCCCACCAGCAAAACGCATTAAAAGATTATGAATTTCTTCATAAGTTTGCATAGAATTAATTTTATCAAGCAAAATAATACTTACGATGCCCAAAATTACAAAACTATCAACAACATAAGCTAAAAATCTTTTTTTAAAACTTGCTATTTTTATTTCTTCTTTTTCTAGCTTATCAAATAATTCTTGATTGGTGCTCATTTAAGAACCTGAAAGGCAATATCTTTTCTGTATTGTTTTCCTTTAAAATGGACATTTTCACAAAGTATATAAGCGTTTTTTTGAGCTTCTTCAATGCTTTTGCCAGTTCCCACACAAACCAACACGCGACCACCGCTGGCATATAATTTATCATCTTCTAAACTCACACCAGCATAAGAAATATGAGAATTTTGTGGAATATCGCCTATCTCAATCAAAGCTTTTGGTGAGTCCTTGTAAGGATAATTTTTACTTGCACAAACCACACCCACAGCAAATTCATTTTTAATTTTTATATGAGTATTGGCAAGATTTTTATTCACACATGCTAAAAATAAATCCAAAGGATTTTCTATTAAAGGCATCAAAACCTCACATTCAGGATCACCAAAACGCACATTATACTCTAAAACATAAGGTTTATTATTTACAACCATCAAGCCTATAAACAACACTCCAACAAATTCAGCACCTTCTTCTTTCATGCCTTTAAGAGTTGGCGCCACTATATCTTTCTTCACTTGCTCTAACAAATTTTCACTTGCTAAAGTACTTGGAGCATAAGCCCCCATGCCACCCGTATTAGGCCCTTTATCATTATCTAATAATCTTTTATGATCTTGCGCTGCAGGCAACAATATAAAATCATTTCCATCGCAAACTGCAAATACGCTTAATTCAAAACCATCAAGATATTCTTCAATCACAACAATTTTTCCAGCTTCCCCAAAGCTTTCTCCACTTAGCATATTTTTAGTAGCTTCTAAAGCTTCTTCATGGCTTTGCGCAATAATCACCCCTTTACCTGCACATAAGCCATCCGCTTTTACAACAATAGGAGGTGTTAAAGACGTGATAAATTTCTTAGCTTTTTCATAATCGGTTGTGTTTAAAAATTTAGCTGTTTTGATTTTATATTTTTTTAAAAAACTCTTCATAAAAGATTTTGAAGCTTCCAACATAGCAGCAGCTTTAGTAGGCCCAAAAATAGCAATATTGTTTTCTTTAAAAAGATCTACTATACCCTCTGCTAAAAAATTCTCACTCCCAACTATGCAAAGATCAATCTCAGATGCTTTTGCATAAGCTGTTATAACTTTAGGATCTTTCATATTAAGATTTGTTCCTATTTTAGCAGTAGCACCATTTCCTGGAGCAAAATAAAATTCTAAATTATCATTTGTTTTTTGAAGAGCCAAAGCGATAGAATACTCCCTAGCACCGCTTCCTAGTATTAAAATTTTCATTATTTTCCTTAAAAATATTACAAAAACCCAAATGGCCGGAGTATAAGTGTCTGACCCTCAAAAAGTCAAAGTATGCCATTAGGTGATTTTTAAAGGCTGCAGCTTCTCGCTTTTTTCAAAACTCAAACGAAGTCACAGAACACGGTAAATCACACATCACAGCTTATAATTAATGTGTTGGATCCTCTTTAATACCATATCGAACCATTTAGGCAGTATAATTATAGCTAACAAAACTTAAAAATAGCGTTTAAAAGGTTTTTATAAAATCTTAAATTTTGTCTTAGAATCTTTCTTTAAAAAATATTTTCCTTCCAAAATAACATCAGCAACAGGCGCCCATATAGTCTTTTCATCGACATAAACTATATCAAATTCAGTATTTTTCATTAACCCTTGGTAATTTACTTTCTTAGGTGCATGCTTAACTACATAATAAGGATTCATTGCAAAAATTTGAATCTTCATATTAACATATAAATCAGGATTAGAAGTTACAACTAGGAAATTCTTTTCACATTCTTTTTTTACTTTCTTTACATATGAAAATAACAATTGATCATTTGGGTTTAAAGCATGTTTGTTTAGTCTGTTTAAATAAAGCTCAGCAAAAGAAAGCGTACAAAAAGAAATTTCACTTGCTGTTTTAAAATAAGAGTTTTTAATGCTTGTTGATTTTAAAGATTTTTTCCAAATTTCTATATCTAGTTTTGTTGCACATATATTTAAACCCTGCTTAATCTTTTCAAAAAGCTTTTCTCTTGCCATATTAAAACTATTACTAAAAATTGTAAAATTTTTTTCATAAAAAGATTTTTTTATCAACTCTAGTCTTTCTACGCTTTTAGTAAAATAATCAGCTTCGTTTTTTAATTCTATTAGTTTTTGTTTTTTACCTTGTATCATTTCTTCTAATTCTTGGTGTTTTTTTCCGCCTTCTGCTTCTAATCTTGCTTGTTTTGATTTTATATCTGTTATTAGAGTGCTCATTTGACGATCAAGCGCTAATTTTCTATTTTTTCTGTTATCAATTGAAGCCAAAAGTGCTTGGTAATGACACTGATGAGATAAAAAAACCTCTTCATATAAGCGTTCCATATTGATATGCTTTTGCTTGTCTTTCATATCTTTATATGACATTTCAAGGTGCACTATGATATTTTTCATTGCAGAAAAATCAGCTTGATTGATAGTATTATCCGAAAACAATAAAGTATCTAAAGCCTTATATAAAAAACGCTTCATAGCAAAAAAATCAATAATATATGGCACCTCATCTGTGTTAATGTCTTTTACTGCATTAATTGACAAGGTTTCATTATAAAAATATCTTTGAATGGCTTGTGGGATAGTTAAATTTAATGTGATTTTATCAAGATTATCATAATCTGTTTCTCTATAAAGTTCTTGAACATAAGCATCGCGTCTTGTCAGTCTTAAATCTTCTAATTCATCATCACTATCTGTTTTCCAGAAATCTCTTTCTTTGATAAAATCACCATCTGTAAATTCTTGAAATTTAGAAGGACGTAAATCGGTAATATGCTTTCCATCGGATCTAAATTCAACAAACATACCAACCGTTGGCATACTTCTTTTATCATGCCATGCGTGTTTATTAAATTCAAAAAATGTTTTTGCTAGATTGATTACTGTTCCTCTTCCAGTAGCATCCACATAAACCATTATTTTTCCGTGCATATCCAAATCCTTGATTTAAAGAAAAATTCAATTCTTATTTTAACTTTGTTTTCATAAATTTACAATTATATTTTAAAATTTCACAAAATAAACGTCTTTAGGTATTTTATTTATGTTTTTATATCAATATTTTAAAAACCCAAAACAAACAGGTGCGTTTTGCGCAAGCTCTAAAAAATTAAGTAAACTCATAACTTCTCATGTCCAACATGCAAAAAATATCGTTGAAATAGGGCCTGGTACAGGAAGTTTTACAAAGTATATCCTCAAACAAAAAAGCCATAATGCAAGTTTTTTTGCCGTAGAAATCAATCCTCAAATGGCAAAAAAATTAAAGCAAAAGATAAAAAATATAGATATAGAAGTCAACTCAGCAGAATTTTTACCAAATATGTTAGAAAAAAGAGCGATCAATAGTGTAGATTTAATTATCTCAGGAATTCCTTGGGCTTTATTAAATTCCAAAGAACAAGATTTATTGCTAAAATCCATTCATGATGCTTTAGAGGAAAATGGTTGTTTTGCAACATTTGCTTATATACTCCCAACACCAAAAGGGAGAGCTTTTAAGAAAAAACTTTTTGCCACTTTTAGCAAGGTAGAAATTTCACCTATCATTTGGCAAAATCTTCCCCCTGCTTTTGTTTATTTTTGCACTAAATGATCATTCCCATTCAATCGTTGCTGGTGGCTTGCTAGAAATATCATACACTACGCGATTGATTCCTTCTACTTCATTAATAATACGACGTGAAATATTTTCTAATAATTCATAAGGTAAATGAGAAAAAGTTGCAGTCATACCATCGCTTGCATTAACAACGCGCACACAAACTGCGTTATCATAGGTTCTATTATCACCCATTACACCAACACTTTGCACGTTTAAAAGCACACAAAAAGCTTGCCATGTCTTATCATACCAGCCACTGCTTTTTAATTCTTCAATCAAAATAACATCTGCTTTTCTTAAAAGCTCCAAACTAGGCTCATTTACCTCACCCATTATACGTATAGCAAGGCCTGGTCCTGGGAAAGGGTGGCGATAAACTACATCTTTACTTAAGCCAAGCTCCATTCCCAAAGCTCTTACCTCATCTTTAAAAATTTCCTTTAATGGCTCGATGAGTTTTAAATTCATCTTTTCAGGTAAGCCACCTACATTATGATGAGATTTTATAGTCTTACTAGCTCCTACAACCGAACTTTCGATAATATCAGTATACAAAGTCCCTTGTGCTAGATATTTTACATCTTTATGTTTTTTAGCTTCTTCTTCAAAAACTTCTATGAAAGTATTTCCTATGATTTTTCTCTTTTGTTCAGGATCTCTTACTCCTGCTAAACGACTTAAGAAAATCTCTCTAGCATCAATACTGATTAAATCAATGCCCAAGGTGTGTCTAAACATATACTCAACTTGTTCTTTTTCACCACTTCTTAAAAGACCATTATCAACAAAAACAACTACTACTTGATCTTTTATCGCACTTGCCAACAATGCAGCCACCACGCTACTATCAACTCCGCCACTTACTGCACAAAGTACTTTATCATTTCCTACTTCTTCTTTGATTTTTTGTGCTTGAGTTTTTGCAAAAGATCCCATATTCCATACACTATCACAATTACATGCATACTTAGCAAAATTTTTCAAGATGCTTTTTCCAAATTCACTATGTTGCACTTCAGGGTGAAATTGTAAAGCAAAAAATTTACGCTTCTCATCTCCAAATACACAAAATGGACTATTTTCGCTAGTCGCTAAAACCTCAAAACCTTGTGGCAAATTCTCAACCTTATCAGAATGGCTCATCCATACCGTTTGCTTTTTAGGTAAATTTTTAAACAAATCACTATCATTTTGAATATCTATAGTTGCTTTACCATATTCTTTATGACCTGCTGGGGCAACATTTGCTCCAAAATGATGCGCCATAAGTTGCATACCATAGCATATTCCTAAAACTGGTGTATTTAAATCAAAAATACCCTTATCACAAAAATAAGCATCATTTGCATATACACTAGCTGGCCCACCACTTAAAATAATACCCTTAGGCTCTTTAGCTTTGATCTCATCTAAACTTACATTAAAAGGTAAAATTTCTGCATACACGCCTTGTTCTCTTAATCTTCTAGCAATGAGTTGTGTATATTGTGAACCAAAGTCCAAAACTAAAATATCTGCTTTTTTCATCTAACTCCTTTACAAATTTAACAATTGAAATTGTACATACCAAACTATAATAGATATTATATAACCAACCAAAATCGTCCATGCATATTTTAAATGAGCATTAAAAGTATAAATTCCCTTCATTTTGCCCATTACCCCTACTCCAGCAGCTGAACCAAAGCTGATCAAAGACCCCCCTATTCCTGCTGTAAGAGTTACCAAAAGCCATTGAGTATCATCCATGTTTGGATTTGCCTTTAATACCGCACTCATAACCGGAACATTATCTACAATAGCAGATAAAAATCCTACTCCTATATTAATACTAGTAGCTCCAAATTTTGCATAAAGATCAGAAGCATAAGCAAGCCAACCAACAAAATGCAAGGCGCCCACAGCAGATAAAATACCAAAGAAAAATAATAAAGTGTCCATCTCAATACGCGTCATATAATGAAAAATATTTAAATCTTTTTTGCCTTGTTTTCTGTTGAAAAAATACATATACAAACTAAGCAATGAAAGGCCAAAAATCATACCCCACATTGCAGGTAAATCACAAATACTATGAATAAATACCGCTAAAGCTATAGTTAAAAAACCAAGCACAATAAAAACTTTACCACCTGGTTTAATCTCGACTTTTTCTAAATTATCTTTGTGAAAATTTGGCTTAATATTAGGCACATAACGTGATAACAAATAAGCAGTAAGCAACCAACCAATAAAAGAAGCAGGGAAAAGAGCAAAAAATTCAAAAAACGTGGCTTTTTTTGCTGTCCAAACCATCAAAGTAGTAATATCACCAAAAGGCGACCAAGCTCCACCAGCATTAGCTGCTACTACAATATTTATAGCACCTGGAATTAAAAATTCTTTATTATGTTTATCTATAGTTAAAAGCACAGTAGATAAAATCAAAGCAGTTGTAAGATTATCTGCAATTGGAGAGATAAAAAAAGCTAAAATACCTGTTAGCCAAAATAATTTTCTATAAGTATAACCCTTGCTTACAAGTTTGTATTTTAAAGTTTCAAAAACTGATCTTTCTATCAAGGCTTCTATAAAAGTCATAGCAGCTATTAAAAAAAACACAATTTGCGCAATTTCTAAAATAAGATGATTTACACTTTCTTCAAGTATTTGTGTGTCTAAATCATTCATTACCATATATATACCAATGATAATAAAAGAAAAAGTTCCTATAAATAAAGCAGGCTTAGTTTTATTGATATGATATTTCTCTTCTGCTGCGATAAAATAATAACCTAATATAAAAATTATTAAAATACCTATACCTAAAACACTAAAAGCTAAATTTAGTTCATGTGTTTGACTAGCCAACAAAAAACTAACACCAAAACAAAGTAAAAAAAGTATTTTATTCATATTTCACTCTCCAAAGATTGGAATTTTTTTATTTCCTTTACACTGCCATTATTATCTTTTATCTCATAAAATGGAGCATCCTTATAACCACATGCATTTAGAAATATTAATAAAAAAAATGTTAAAATAATTAAATGAAAATTAAAACGAGTCATTACATCATCAACGAGCTTGCTGATTTTAAACATTATAAACCTTTAAAAATATTTTTTCAATATAAAGAGTTTTTAAATTTATTTAATCACAATCACCAACAAATGATTACTAAACTCTTTATAAAAAATAATACTTTGATTATTTTAGTTAAGCACCACATTGCATATATGGAATTAAATCACGATAATACCAAAAAAATGATTAAAAGTCTCATAAAAAACTATACTTTAGCTAGGCCAATGAGTAATTTTGCAAAGGTAGAAAACATAAAAATACTCAGTGATCAAAACTTTATTTCTAAAAACAAAACTTTTAATGAACATAAAAAAGCTCACTTAGAGCTTTCTAATGGAAATTTTAAAAATCATTTTGAAAATCCTATTTTACATAACAAATTTGAAGAACTGCGAAAGCTTATAAAAAATGCTTGAAAATGAACTCAAAACCTTACCAAATTTACCTGGTGTATATCAATACTTTGATATTCAAGGTAAGCTTTTATATGTAGGTAAAGCCAAGAATTTAAAAAACCGTGTTAGAAGTTATTTTAACTTCACTCCAAATCTTTGCCCAAATCCTAATAATAGCTTAAGAATTCAAAAAATGATTAGCCAAACACATCATCTAGAATTTATCACCACAAAAAGCGAGGCTGATGCTTTAATATTAGAAAATTCTTTCATAAAGCAACTTCATCCAAAATACAATATACTATTAAGAGATGATAAAACCTACCCTTATATTTACATAGATTTAAACGAAGATTTTCCTAGATTTGAAATTACAAGAAAAATCATCAAAAAAAACAAAATAAAATATTTTGGTCCGTTTTTTAAAGGAGCAAAAGAGCTTTTAAATGCTTTGTATTTATCATTTGAACTAAGACAAAAAAAATCTTGTAAGGAGCTTTGCCTTTTTTATCAAATCAAGCGTTGCAAAGGTCCATGTGAGCAAAAAATTTCTAAACAAGAATATGAAAAAATTATCCAAAAGGCAACTCAAGCTCTTTTAAACCCCTTATCTTTGACAAAAAATTTAGAAAATAAAATGTTTGAATATGCAAAAAATGAAAACTATGAAGAAGCAGCTACTATAAGAGATCAAATCAAAACAATAGAAGATTTAAGTGTAAAAATACAAATAGACCTTGCAAAATTAGAAGATTTTGATGTTTTTGCCATACACAATGAAGCAAATATACTCTCTATGGTGCGTTTTGTTATAAACAATGGCAGGATAATCAGCTCAAACCATAAAGTACTAACTCTAAATCATCAAGATGAATTTGACCTAAATGCAATATATAAACAATACATATTAGAAAATTATACCCAAGATAGTCCAGTAAATTCAACCCGAATCTATACGCATGAAGAATTTGAAGACATGAACCTTTTGCAAAATTTACTTAGTGAAAGGTTTTCTAAAAAATTTCATCTTAAAACTCCAAAACTTGGCGAAAAAAAAGCCTTATGTGAACTTGCACTAGAAAATGCAAAAATAAACATACAAAAGCACTTAAAAAGCGATAATTATTTATTTTTAAAAGAATTAAAAGATTTTTTTAACCTACAAAATTATCCTAATTATATAGAAATTTTTGATAATTCTCATATGCAAGGTGAAGCGAATGTCGGTGCTTTGGTGGCTTATAAAGATGGACAATTTGACAAAAGTTCTTATAGACACTACCATTTATCCTATAAAAATGATTATGATCAAATGCTTCAAACTCTTAGCAAAAGAGCTTTGTCATTTGATAAAAACCCCCCACCTGATTTATGGTTAATTGATGGAGGAGATGCTTTATTAAAGCTAGCCAATGATATCATAAAAAGCTCTGGGGCAAATGTAGATATTTTAGCAATTTCCAAAGAGAAAATAGATGCGAAAGCTTACAGGGCAAAAGGAAGTGCGAAAGATAAAATTTATACTCAAGAAGGCAAAATTCAACTTTCTACTGATGATAAAAAATTACAATTTTTGCAAAAATTACGCGATGAGGCACATCGCTTTGCAATTAGTTTTCATCAAAAAACAAAAAGAAAGCAAGATTTGCAAAGTTCTAGATTAATACAACTTGGAATTTCTCAAGGATATATTAAAAAATTTTTAGATTATTATGGTAGTTTTGATGAGATTAGCAAAGCTAGTTTTGATGAATTAAAATCACTTTCCAATGCAAAAATAGCTAAATTAATCAAGGAAAATTTATGATATTATTTATTAGTGTTTTGACTTTAATTTTATGTTTTTTAAATTATTATTTTTTATATCCTATGGATCAAAAATTATTCTTCATTTATACTTTTATAAGTATTTTGATTTTTATTATTGCCTGTATTTATATAATCTCAAAAAATCATAAAATCAAAAAAGACAAAACCTTGATTCAAGAAATAGAAAAATATTTTTCCTTACCAAAATCAAACTCTTTAGAAGAATTAAAAGAAAATTTAAAATTATCGTTTGATTTAATGGGTAAAAAACTGCATGAGCAAAAAAAGGAAAACCTACATCTAGAACAAAATTATCAATATCTTGTCCACGGCTTGAGCTATCTATATCTAGATAATTCTGCTTATATATTAAAACCTTTTATCAATGATTATAAACCTAACTTAGAGCATAGACGCTTTAAAAACATACATGCAGGTATTATCAATAATAGCAAAAATGAAAATTTTCTATTGCAGTCTATTTTGCTTAAAATGGGTATTAGTAGTGAAATTTTATACAAACATAACCAAAAAGATGATAAAAATTATTCTTTTATCATTTCAAAGGAAAAAATAGATGATGTTTTAAATTTCACTTTTGAAGAAATTCATATTGAGGAGATTGTTGATTTTTTAAATACTCATTTTACACAAGAGTGTTACATTACAAGAGATTGTTATAATGTTTTAATTTTTAAATCTTCTTACTTTGAAAATGATCTTATTTTAAACATAACTAATCAATTTTGTCCCCATAATCAAACCATAGATAATTTAAGTGACTTTAAAAAGGCATTACAATTTAGATTTAAATTAATTTTAGTAGACTATGAGGTTATAAAATTTGACCTAATGTATATTAGTCAAATTTTACAAGAGTACAAGATAAAAAATCCACAAATTGCAATTTTGCTTTTTTCTAAAAACAGAGTTAAAGATTGTAATTTTGCAAATTTAATCTTAAATGATATTAATAAAAGTGAATGGCTAGCATTGTTAAAACAATATATCAATCAAGCTTAGTTCTGTGATTTATAGCTTTATGCAAAGATATAAAATCAACATTTTCCAAGCTAACACCACTTGGAATACCTTGAGCTATTTGAGAAAAACTCAAATTTAAATCTTTTAATTTTTCTTCTATGAAAAAAACAATGGCATCAGAATTTAAACCTTGTGTGAAAGCAAAAAATACTTCTGTGGTTTTATTATGCTCAATCATGCTTCTTAATTTTATAATATTTTCTTCACTTGTATCATCAAGTACAAAATAAAGCCCATCATAACTTCCACTATCTTCTAAAACCAAAACATCTTTAGAATCTTGAACTATACAAATAATACTATGATTTCTTTCTATATTAGAACAAACTTCGCATAATTCATTTTCACTTAAAGCACCACATTGTGTGCATTTTTTTATCATTCTAATTGATTCTTCAATATGATAAGCAAGCTTAGAACCTAATAAGGGATCTTTTATGCAAACATGATATGCAAGCCTTAAAGCAGACTTTTTCCCTATAGTAGGCAAAGCGGAAAAGGCAGATACTAGCTCGTTAAATTTTTCCAAACCTTTCAAATTATTTTAACCTTGAAAAAACAATTTTAAAAGTATGATAGCCATCTTCATAGCTGTAGGTTAAATTATAACCGTGAAGATTGCAAATATTATTAATAATATAAAGCCCTAGTCCCATTCCCTCTACTTGGGTATTTTGTTCTCTCACAAAAGGTTTTAAATAATAATCAAAAGTTTTTTTAAGCTGCATCCCTTTATTTCTAACAATTATATAATCCCCAGAGCATATAATCTCACACGCTTTATCATCTGAATACTTAATAGCATTATCAATTAAATTTTTAAGCATTAAAGAAAAGAGTTCTAGATCAGCAATTATCATAGTATCTTCTTTATAGGATATTTTTACTTTTTGATAAAAATCATCCCTCATTAAATAATCTTCAGCCTGCTCTAAAATCAAACTCAAATGATAGGTTTGCAAATTAAGTTGACAATTTCTTGATAAGACTTTTTCGATTTTCCCAAATTCATCAATCAACAATTCCAGTCTTTCAAAAATCGCTACTAGACGATCTTTTTGCTTTTGATTATCTAACATTTCACAAACTATTCTACCTTTGCCAATAGGTGTTTTAAGCTCATGCATAATCATTCTTAAAAAAAACTGTCTTGATTTTACAAGCTCTTGAATTTTATTGATAGCATGATCAAATTCAAAAGATATTTCTGAAATTTCATCATTAATCTGAGAGTATTCAGATAAAGGTTCAATTTTACCTGCACTAATATTTTTAATTTTCTTTTTTAGAATTTTTAAAGGCATTAAAGATCTTAATACTGAAAAATATAAAAATATAATCAAAATCAAACTAAAAAAGAAACTTAATAAAAATAAATATTCTAAACGCGTAGAAGCATTTAATTCATAAAGATGTTTTGCATTCAATCTTTCTACATAGAAAAAAATTTGATTATGATAAATAATAGAAGAAAAACTTCCATACAAAGAATTAATCCTAAATACCTTTTCACCTTTTGCAATGATATGTTTTGCGCTGCGATCATTTTCAACTAATTTAAAAGATTTAGAAAGAAGATACTCATGTATTGAAAAATCTTCTTTTCTTTCTAGATTATATATTATTTTTTCTACAATTTCTTTTTGTCTTCCTTGTTCGTTGGTTAAATAAGAATCAATCTGAACCTTTCCTAAAAGCACAAACAAGGCACAAACAAATAAAAAAGCTGTTGCAAAAAGAACGGTGATTTTAAGATTAATAGTTACTTTCATCCTATTAATTTATATCCTATTCCTCTAACTGAAAAAATATGTTTTGGCGCTTTTGAACTATCACCAATTTTAGTTCTAAGTCTACCAATAATAACATCCAAGCTTTTAGAATCTTTATCTTTTAAGCTTTTGCAATGATACACAAGTTGTTCTCTGCTAACCGAAAAACCATGTTGTCTTATCATATAGCTTAAAATTTCATACTCAGCAGGAGTTAAAACCAAAACCTCATCATTATAACTTATCTCATGTCTTTTTTCATCAATTTTAAATGCCGAATTGATTATTTTCTCGGGAGTTTCATTGGTTCGTTTAGAACGACGAATCAAACTCATAATTCTTGCGTGCATTTCTTTTGGATCATATGGTTTTGGCAGATAATCATCTGCACCTATTTGAAGTCCTACAATTTTATCACTCAAATCACTTCTAGCTGAAGAAATAATAATAGGAATACTATATTTTTCTCTTATTTCACGACAAACTTCAAGACCATCAAGTCCAGGTAAAGTTAAATCAAGAATTAAACAATCATAGTTTTTTATACCAGCACTCATTCCCAAATATGGATCTTCATAATTAGTAACTTTTATATTAAACTGGGCCAAATATTCTGCCAAAAACTCTGCAAAATCTGGATCATCTTCGATCATTAAAACATTAATCATCTCTACCCCTTTAGTGAAAATATGTTACGAACTTAACATTATAACACATAATTTAACTATTCATTTATTTTTTTGCTAAAATTACAATATTAATTTTTCAAGAGAGGAAAAAAGTGGAACTTAATTATTATGAAATACTAGAAATTTCCCAAACTTCAGATAAAGAAACCATAAAAAAAGCATACAGAAAGATGGCTTTAAAATATCATCCTGATAGAAATCAAGGAGACAAAGAAGCAGAAGAGAAATTTAAGCTTGTAAATGAAGCTTATGAGGTGCTTAGCAATGATGAAAAAAGAAGTATATATGATAGATACGGAAAAGAAGGGCTTAAAGGTCAAGCCGGTGGTTTTGGTGGTTTTGGAGATGTTGATTTAGGGGATATATTCTCGAGCTTTTTTGGAGATGGATTTGGTTTTGGCAGCTCAACACGTAAAAAAGAAAAAGGAAATAAATATCCTCAAGATTTAAAAATAACGACAAAAATTAGCTTTAAAGAAGCTGTTTTTGGCTGTAAAAAAAAGATCGATTTTACCTATAAAAGTTTTTGTAAATCATGTAAAGGAAGTGGTTCAGAAAATGGAAAATTAGATACTTGTCCTCATTGCGGAGGAAAAGGGCAAGTTGGTGTTAGACAAGGCTTTATGACCTTTGTGCAAAGCTGTGATCATTGTAAAGGCAGTGGTCAGATTATAAAAGATAAATGTAAAACATGTCATGGTAATGGCTATGAAGAAATAAAAGATCATATAGAACTTGATATACCAGAAGGTATAGACAGCGGTATGAGTCTTAGAGTACAAAATAAAGCAAATGAGCTTCCAAATTCTTCTCAAAGAGGTGATTTATATATCAAAATCATCGTAGAAGATGATGATAAATTTATCAGACATGATGATGATATCTATACCATAGTACCTGTATTTTTTACCCAAGCTGCTCTTGGAAAAACTATTAAAGTATCCACTATAAGAGGAGAGGCTGATCTTAAACTTCCAGTCGGTGCAAAAGATAAACAAAAATTCGAATTAGCCAACGAAGGTGTTAAAAATATTCACAATGGAAAATTAGGCTCACATATTGTACAAATTGAAATAAAATTTCCAAAAACGCTTACTGATGAACAAAAAAATCTACTATTGCAGCTTGAGAAAAGTTTTGGCTTAGCAGATGAAGAAGGCTTTATAGAACAAGAAAGTTTGTTTGATAAAATCAAATCTTGGTTTAGCCACTAAGGAAGTTTTAAAGCCATTTCCATGGCTTTAAAAATTTCTTCTGTTTTTTGACATTCTAAAAATAACTCAAGAGCAAAAACACCTTGCCATAAAAGCATTTGTGTACCATCTTTTATTTTTAAGTCATTTTCTCTTGCTAATTTTAAAAAAGGTGTATTTTTACCATATATCACATCAAAAGCATATTTGGCATGTTGAAAAATACTTTTTAAAATCTCTTCTTGGCAAGGTAATTTTTCATCATTTAAACCTACACTAGTTGTATTGATAATCAAATCAAATTTTTTACTTAAATCAAGTTGATTATATAAAAAACATGGATAGCTAGCTAAATTTTCAAATCTAGCACTAGAACGATTTGCTACTGTAACTTCAATATACATAGATTTTAAAGCATATGCTAAAGCTTTAGCTGTACCCCCAGCACCCAAAATCAAAGCATTTTTGATAAAAGAAAAATCCTCAATTGCTTTTAAAAATCCCAAATAATCTGTATTATAAGCATAAATTTTATTATCTTTATTTAATAAAGTATTAGCAGAGCCTATATGTATAACACTTTCATCTTTAAAATCAGCTATTTTACAAGCTGCTTCTTTAAAAGGTATGGTGATATTAGCACCATCTAACTTTTGAATAATCTCTTTTAGTTTTGCTTTATCTTTTAGATGATATCTTGTATAAACTGCGTCTTCTTTGAGTGTTTGCAAGGCATTATTATGCATTCTTGGAGATTTAGAATGCATAATAGGGTCACCTATAACTGCAAAAGTTTTCATTTTACTCTAAATGTAAAAGCACCTTTTGCAATTTTAGAACGTACTTTTTCTAATTCGGTCTTTAATTCACTCTCTTTATAAGGTCCAACTAAAACTTTCGTTAGCTCTTTGCCATTTACTGTTGTTTTATAAATTTTATAATCATATCCATTTTCTTTAAGTATATTTAATTCTTTTGATTTAGGATCTAAACTATTTAAAGAAAAAACTTGAATATAAGCACCTGAAGGAAGTTGTGTTTGAACATTTGGTGCTTTGATACTTTCAAATAATTCATTTGTATTGCTTTGCTCTGGAGCTTTTGGTTTTTCAACTATATTATTTTTTGGTTTTTCAGAAGGTTTTTGAGTTGGTTTTTCTATAGATTTTTCTATAGGTTTAATCTCTTCTTGTTTTTCTTCCACCTTAGCAGGCTCTTCTTTTGGCTCTATTGTAGTAATTTGATCTAAAACACTATTACTTGGAACTTCTTGCTTTTCTTCTATGGTAGTATTTGTATCATTCAAAGAACTCTCTTCTTTTAATTTTCTAGCTAAAGCTTCAAATTCATCCTCTTCTTTAGCACTATCTGTAATAGGCAAAGAATTAAAATTATTTTCATAAGCAGCTTGCTCTTGTGGTTCTGATGGCATTTGTAATGTTTTTTCTTCACCTGGGTCATTAATTAGCTTCATTACTATCATAACAACTAAAAATACAATGATTAAAATAATCGATCTAAGTAAAATTTTTTTAAGTTTTTCGCTTTTATTGCTTTTTTGCAAAATTATATCATCAAATTCGTTTTTATTGTTTTCTTCCATTTTTCATCCTTTCAAAATTACATATGTTTAGACCAAGAAGCGCCACGTTCTTTTTGATAAACTTCATAAGGCAAGGTTAATATATTAAATTCTCTAGGTATATCCATACTAGGAAAAACCTTCCACTCTACTGGCATCTTTTGAGAAAAAAGTAAAGATAGTTTTGAGCCCAAAGAACAAGCCTCGTTAAAAGTTGTATGTCCTTTATGAATATACAAATGTAAATGATTATTAGTTCTTGTTCTATAAGCAGTAAAATTAATAAAACCTTCTTCTCTTAAAACAAGCTGCGCTCTATGCCAAAAACGCTCCGCGTTAAAACCGTTATAATCAAATACAATATTTTCAACCTTATCAAAACTATTGATCAAAGAATGCGCCACAATTATCTTTTTTTCCATATGCTCTTGTATAACACTAGCGGTTAATGGGGCATTAACTTTTTCAAATTTATCAAAGAAAATTCTACCCTTGTATTCGTATTTATTTACTATAGTATCACGCTTTATATAATAATGGCTTGTAACCATTTTAATTAAAGCTAAATCCATTGTTGTAATCAAAATAAAGCCCTTTCATAAATAATAAAATTACTTGCTAAATCCTTCAGTTTAACCTTAATTTCCTCTTGTAATTTTGTATTTTGTATATCATCTAAAATATCAGCTATATAATTTGCAACAATAGAAATTTGCTCTTCTTTAAAACCTCTTGCTGTTAAAGCTGCTGTTCCAAGTCTTAAACCACTCGTTACAAAAGGACTTCTAGTTTCACCTGGAACAGTATTTTTATTAGCTGTAATACCTGCTCTTTCTAGCGCTAAATCTGCATCTTTACCACTAAATTCTTTATTTAAAAAGCTTAATAAAATCAAATGATTATCAGTACCACCGCTGACTAAATCATATTTTCTATCTATTAAAACTTGTGCCAAAGTAGCAGTATTTTTGATGATTTGCTTAGCATAAATTTTCCACTCATCACTTAAATTATATTTAAATCCAACAGCCTTAGCAGCAATTACATGCATTAATGGACCACCTTGAATGCCTGGAAAAATTGCAGAATTGATTTTTTTAGCAATTTCTTCATCATTACACATGATAATCCCACCCCTTGGACCCCTTAAAGTTTTATGTGTAGTAGAACTTATAACATGAGCATAAGGAAATGGACTAGGATGCTCACCCGCTACAACCAAGCCTGCAATATGTGCAATATCAGCAAACAAGTACGCGCCAACCTCATCTGCTATTTCTCTAAATTTGGCAAAATCAATCACTCTAGGATAAGCACTAGCACCACAAACAATAAGTTTTGGTTTAATCTCTTTTGCTATCTCTCTAACTTTATCATAATTAATTCTTCCATCAAGCTCAACTCCATAAAAAAAGCTTTCATAAACCTTTCCAGAAGAACTTACTTTAGAACCATGAGTTAGGTGTCCTCCATGGCTTAAATCCATACCCAAAATTCTATCACCTGGATTTAACAATGCCATATATACACCTTGATTTGCTTGTGAGCCTGAATTAGGTTGCACATTGGCAAAATTACAATTAAAAAGTTTTTTACATCTTTCTATAGCAATCGTTTCAATCTCATCAACAAATTCACATCCACCATAATATCTTTTACCAGGATAGCCTTCTGCATATTTATTTGTTAAAATACTTCCCATTACCTCCATAACTTCTGGTATGGTAAAATTTTCACTTGCTATCATTTCAAGACCATCGCATTGTCTTGCTAACTCTTTTTGGGTTAAATCAAAAATTTCTTTATCAAATTTTTCCAACATTTACTCTCCTTTTATCTCATTTTTAAGTGGTCTCATGGCTGGGAAAAGCACTACATCACGAATTGATTTTTTATTAATTAAAAGCATAACCAATCTATCTATTCCTATACCTTGTCCTGCAGTTGGTGCCATAGCATAACCTAATGCATTAACAAAATCCTCATCCATTTCGCATGCTTCTTCATCACCTGCATTTTTTGCTTCAATTTGCTTTAAAAATCTCTCATATTGATCTAGAGGATCATTAAGCTCATTAAATCCATTAGCAATTTCTCTACCTGCGATAAACAACTCAAATCTTTCAGCAATATCTACATCTTTATCACTTCTTCTAGATAAAGGACTTATAGAAATAGGAAAATCTATCACAAAAGTAGGATCAATCAATTTATCTTCAACATAATTATCAAAAAGTTCAGCTTGTAAATGACCTAATTCCAATTTTTCATTGGCTTCAAATCCATCTTTTTTTAGCTTTTCTAAGATTAATTCTTTATTATTAATAAGCTCATCATCCAAACCGCCATATTTTTTTAATGCGTCTTTATAAGTAATTCTTTCAAATGGCTTAGAAAAATCAATTATTTTTTCATCAAATTCAAGTTTTTTATCTAATTTTAATTTATCTAAAAGCATAGCAAAAAGCTCTTCTGTTAAATCCATTAAATCATGATAATTATGATAAGCCCAATAAAACTCGATTGTAGTAAATTCAGGATTATGCGTTAAATCCATCCCTTCATTTCTAAAACATCTATTAATCTCATAAACCGCCTCAAAACCACCTACAATCAAACGTTTTAGATATAACTCTGGAGCAATTCTTAAAAATCTTTCCACACCCAAAGCATTGTGATAAGTTACAAAAGGCTTTGCATTTGCTCCCCCTGCAATAGGATGCATCATTGGTGTTTCAACTTCCAAAAATCCTTTGTTGTCAAAAAAAGATCTAATATAAGAAACGATTTTAGAACGCAAAATAAAATCTTTTCTCACCTCACTATTCATAATCATATCAAGATATCTTTTTCTATATCTTTGCTCAATATCTGTCAGCCCATGATATTTTTCCGGTAAAGGCACTATAGCTTTTGTAGCTATTTGAATTTGTTCTACATGAAGACTAAATTCTCCTGTTTTTGTCATAAAAGGAAAACCTTTAACCAAAACAATATCCCCTACTTCAAGATATTTTTTTAAAATAGCAAAGTATTCTTCCCCTAAAATGTTTTGATTGAAATAAATTTGTAAATTATCTTGTTCATCTTCTATATTAGCAAATACTGATTTACCAGCTATCCTAAGAAGCTTTAATCTTCCTGCTAATACTCCATGAGCATTTTCATCACGCTGATTTTCTATATCTTTAATATAGATGAATTTAGCCTTATATTCACTTATACTCATTTCTTTTTTTAAAAAGTGTGGATAAGGGTTGATTCCTAGTTCTTTTAACTCTTGCGCTTTTTGAATTTTTTGTTGCTCTAAAATATTATCAAACATTAAATATACCTTTATTTTTTACTACATTGTGGACATACGCCATAAAGTTGCATTAAATGTCCTGTTAATTTAAAATTATATTCTTTTGCGATTAACATTTGTTGCTGTTCAATAATAGGATTTTCAAATTCTACAATCTCGCCACAACTTTTACAAATCAAATGATCATGGTGAGGTTTATTTGCAAGTTCAAATTTCTTCCCTGAAGCACCAAAAGATATAGAAGTAGCCATACCGGATTCTTCTAACAAATTTAAAGTTCTATAAACTGTTGCAATGCCTACATTTAATTCGGGATTTTTTTGCTTTATTTCTACGTATAGACTTTCTGGAGTATAATGCATATCGCTATTATATAAAGTTTTTAAAAGCACTTCTCTTTGTTTAGTATATTTTAGACCATTATCTTTAAGTGTTTTTTTAAAACGCTCAAGCAAAACATCATATTCAATATTTTCAATTTGCATTATTTACCTCCGAATTTAGACTTAAATTAGAATCTATAATTTGTTCTTGTATTTTATCTAAACCATTTTGAGTAAAATCAGTATTCATTATAAAATCACCTGTTTGTCTAAGTAAATCTAATGTATAGCTATTTTTAGCATATTTTTCTAAGCTTACATTTAAAAATTCTATATTATTAATACAAGCCACTAAAATTGCAAAAATCAAAAATATTTTAGCACTACCAAATAAAAATCCACCTATACGATCTATAAAACCAAGACCACTCATACTAAAAATCTTTGATAATATATTTCCCAAAGTCATACAAGCTACCCAAATTACAATTAACAAAACCAAAAATCCCGCAAAAATCGCAAGATTTTCGTTTTCAATTGCATAAAAATTATTATTAATAATTTCTGCTACTTCTTTAGCATATCTTGAAGCAAGTAAAACCCCACCAACTATGCCTAATAAACCAAAAATTTCCTTAAATAAGCCACTTACCAAGCCTTTTAAACCTAAAATCGCAGTTAAACCTAAAACAAATACATCAAACCAAGAAAAATTTTCCATCTATATTAAACTCCAAATATTTTATTCAATTATCTTAGGGACTATAAAAAATCCATCCTGAGAATTTGGAGCATACTTACTAAGCATATCTATCACATCAGATTTTCTACTTTCATCTAGTCTAAATGGAGTTGCAGCATTTGTAGTGCTGGTCATAGCTTCAACATCATCAAGTTTTAGCTCATCTAATTTTTCTACGAAATTAACAATCTGACTTAATTGTTCTTCTAATTCTTGTCTTTTATCATCGGCAATTTTTAAAGCACTTAGCTTTTCAAGTTTGGTTAATAATTTATCATCAATTTGCATAATTTACCTTAATCTTAATTTTTAACTCAAGAAAACTCTTTTTAGGTTAAAAATTATAACATAAAATCATTTATTTTTTCATTTTTATATGTTACAATTATAGACTTAAAACAATAAATAATGTTTATTCTTGCTAAAAAAGGGAAAATATGGCTTTAAAAGAAAACCTAAAAGCGGTTCAAGCAGAATTAAGCTCTCAAGAGCAAATGATGGAAAATTTTATCAAATCTGAGCGCTTTATAAAAAAATACAAATACTATTTCATTGTAATCATTATACTTTTAATCGCATATCTTAGCGGAAGTTATTTTTACAATCTAAAACAAGAAAGTAATATTCAAGAAAGTAATATAATTTTTAACAACTTATTGAAAAATCCTTCAGATCAAAAATTATTTGAAGAATTAAAACAAAAAAATGCAAATCTATACACCATATTCATGATGAATCAAAACAATCAAGATCTTAATCAAACTTTAAGTCTTAATATAGATCCTTTGTTGAAACAAATAGTACTTGCTCAAAACAATCAAAAGTCAGAATTTTTAAAAGATTATAATACCTTGCTAGCAGGTTTTGAATTTCTAAAACAAAATGATTTTAAAAATGCAGATATAGAATTTAATAAAATACCTATAAATTCTCCTTTATGGCAGATTATTACAAGCTTAAAACATTATCAAGGAATAAAATGAAACACTTTTATTTATTTATTATAACTTTAATATTTTTTAGTGCTTGTGGCACAAAAAGGGAGTATTATCAACCAACACAAACAGAACAACTTCCTTATAGCTCACATAATATTAATGGTAAGATTATCAATTTCAATAACAATATAGCACAATTAAATAGCAATTCCTTTATAGATTCCACGGGGAATATTATTAATTTTAAACTAGATAAAAATTATCATATTTTAAATATGCAACAAGAAGAGGTTCTTATCGGCGATGATAATGGAAATTTTAAGATTTTAAATTTACAAGGAGATGAATTATTTTCTCATAAATTTAACGAAAGTGTAGTGAGTGCAAGTATAGATGGAGATGATATAGCTTTAATTTTAGCTAGCAATACCTTAGTATATGCAAATAAAAATCTTGGTATTAAAATGCTTCAAAATCTTGGCACAGCCTATGCTCAAGATAGTCGTTATGCTAATCCTTATTTTTTAAATACCATTATTATATATCCTATGCTTAATGGAAAATTAGCCATACTTAATAAAAGCACACTAAAAGTGAGTAAAGAAATTTTAGTAAGTAGTGAGGAATTTTTTAACAATATCATCTATCTTCATGTTAAAAATGATACTATGGTTGCTGCAACTGCACAAAAAATCATCGTTGTTACTCCAAATAGAACCTTATATTTAAACGAAAATATTAAAGAAGTAAACACTAATGATAATGAAATTTTTGTACTAACAAAAGATGGAAGAGTTATTAAAAATGATTATAATCTTAGAAAAATCGATGAAGTAAAATTTCAGTTTGCTCTGTTTTCTAAAAGCACCTTGTACAATAACTCTTTGTATATTTTTGAAAAAACAGGTTATTTGATCAAGCTAGATACAAATTTGAAAGATTATACAGTATATAAACTAAGTGAAGCCGTTGATAAAAAAAGTTTTATGACTAATGGTAAATTTTTCTTTCAAAATAAATTTTTACAATTAAACTAAAATGAATCAAGAGCTTAGTGATATTCTTATAAAATATGGGATTGTTTTAAAAAATACTAAATCCTTAGATATCCATGCTTTTAGTAAAAAGAAAAAATTAATTTGTATTTATGGAGAGAATACAAATAAACAGTGTTGTTTGATTTTATTTTCTTTTACAAAAAGTAAAATTTTAACAAAAGAATGTCTAGAATTTGAAAGTATTTTTCAAAATATAAACCAAACTCTAAACTTAAATTTTCAAAATTATTTTATATTTCACCAAGCTTTAATTTGTTCTAAAGCAAAAGAATATCTAGCTACCAAAGGGATTAAAAATTATGCTTTTATGTGATATTGGTAATACAACCGCTAGTTTTCTGAATGAGCAAAAATTTTATTCTATGAGTATTGAGCAGTTTTTACAATACGAACCTACACAAAAAGTATTTTATATCAATGTAAATCCAAATTTAGAGCAAAGATTAGAACAAAATCCTTTATTTATCAATCTTGCCTCATATTTTAATTTTGATACTATTTATGAGAATTTAGGGGTTGATAGAATAGCAGCATGTTACACTATAGAAGATGGTGTTGTAGTTGATGCGGGTTCTGCAATAACTGTAGATATTATTTCTAATTCTATTCATCTTGGGGGATTTATACTCCCAGGTATTGAAAGCTATAAAAAGTCTTTCTCCAATATTTCATCACGTTTAAGATACGAGCTAAACACACAGATTAATTTTGATGCTTTCCCTCAAAGAACCGTTGATGCTTTAAGTTATGGAGTTTTTAAAAGCATATATTTACTTATAAAAGATAGTGCATATGATAAAAAATTATATTTTACAGGCGGAGATGGGCAATTTCTTGCAAATTTTTTCGACTATGCAATTTATGATAAATTTTTAATTTTTAGAGGTATGAAAAAAGCTGTTTGTGAAAATTTTATACTTTAAAATTTATTTCTATACCCATGCGCTTGAAATTATAAAATTTATTTACTCAAAACAACTATATTTTGATATTATTAGCAAAACCAAACACACAAAAGGAATTGATAACAATGGATCAAAAACATTTTGATACCGTGGTAATTGGCGGTGGGATTTCTGGTGCTGCAGTATTTTACGAGCTGGCTAGATACACAAATATTCAAAATATTGCTTTGTTAGAAAAATACAATAGCGCTGCAACTTTAAATAGCCATAGCACAAGCAATTCACAAACTATCCACTGTGGTGATATAGAGACAAATTACACTTTAGAAAAAGCAAAAAAAGTTAAAACAACAGCAGATATGATTGTAAAATATGGTCTTTTGCAAAATGCACAAAATAAGTTTATGCACTCACACCAAAAACTCGCACTTGCAGTTGGAGACAAAGAATGCGAGTATATGAAAAACAGATATGAAGAATTTAAAGAATTATATCCTTATATTAAATTTTATACTAAAGATGAAATTAAGCAAATAGAACCTAATGTTGTATTAGGCGAAGATGGCATAAATGATAGAACCGATGAAGTAGTAGCTATGGGTGTAGAAGCAGGAGCGGTTTATACTACAGTAGATTTTGGCTTGATGAGTCAAAATCTTATAGAGCAAGCTTGCAAACAAGGAAAAAATACTCATGTTGCCTATAATCAAGAAGTTGTGTTTATAGAAAAAAAAGATGATATTTTTTATATTAAAACAAAAGATTTTAAAGAATATAGCGCGAAATCTATTATAGTAAATGCAGGAGCGCATTCTTTATTTTTGGCACATAAAATGGGTATAGGATTAGATAAATCTTGCTTTCCGGTTGCAGGAAGTTTTTATATGTCTAAAAGAAAAATTTTAAATGGTAAAGTTTACATGGTGCAAAATCCAAAACTACCATTTGCTGCGCTACATGGTGATCCTGATTTATTAGCTAATATGAATACACGCTTTGGCCCTACTGCCTTAGTTATCCCTATGTTAGAAAGATACCATGGTTTTAAATCACTACCTGAATTTTTCAAAACACTTAACTTAGACATGAATGTAGTTAAAATTTGTTTTAATCTTTTTAAAGATTCTACTATTAGAAATTATATTCTTTATAATTATTTGTTTGAAATTCCTTATATTAACAAAAGACTTTTTGTAAAAGATGCCAAAAAAATAGTTCCTAGTTTAAAAACAGATGATATTTACTATGCTAAAAACTTTGGCGGAGTGCGTCCTCAAGTGCTTGATAAAAAGGCAGGAGAATTAATGCTTGGTGAAGCAAGTATCACTGAAATTCCAGGTATAATTTTCAATATGACACCAAGTCCAGGTGCTACAAGCTGTCTTGGCAATGGTTATAGAGATGCAAAACTTATTTGTCAATACTTGGGTGCTAATTTTAATGAGGATTTATTTACTAGCGAACTACTATAAAAAGGATAAAAAATGCTAAAAAAAACAAAAATAGTTGCAACGATTGGACCAGCAAGTGAAAACGAAGCTACAATAAGACAAATGATTATTAATGGGGTGAATGTTTTTCGTTTAAATTTTTCACATGGAACCCATGAGTATCATAGTCAAAATCTAGCTACTATTAGAAAAGTAGCAACTGAACTTAATGCAAGAATTGGAATTTTGCAAGATATTAGTGGACCAAAAATTAGAACCTTAAAAATTCCAGAAGCTTTTGAATTAAAAAATGGAGATAGACTAGACTTTTACAAGGATACTTTTGAAGGAGAAAAACTTTCTAATGAACATTATAAAGTCTGTATTAATCATCCTGAAATTCTTTCAATGCTAAAGGTAGGAGAATACATCTATCTTTGTGATGGCTCCATCAAAACTAAAGTAGTGCAAGTTGAAAAAGATTTTATCCAAACCCAAGTAGAAAATAGCGGGGTGCTAAGTTCAAACAAGGGAATTAATTTTCCTAATACAAAAATTAATATCGATGTTATCACCCAAAAAGATAAAGATGATCTTGCATGGGGTATTAAAAATGATGTTGACTTTTTAGCCATCTCTTTTGTACAAAATGCTCATGATATTGATGAAGTTAAGAAAATACTTGATGAAAATAATGCCAAAATTGCTATTTTTGCAAAAATAGAAAAATTTGATGCTGTTGAAAATATCGATGAAATCATAAATTGCAGTGATGGTATAATGGTAGCAAGAGGGGATTTGGGTATTGAAGTGCCTTATTATAGAGTGCCGAATATACAAAAACTCATCATTAAAAAGGCTAACGAGGCTAATAAACCTGTCATCACTGCTACTCAAATGCTTTTTTCGCTTGCAAAATCCAAAACTGCCACAAGAGCTGAAATTTCAGATGTTGCTAATGCGGTACTTGATGGCACTGACGCAGTTATGCTTAGCGAAGAAAGCGCAGTAGGGATTGATCCGGCAAATGCGGTTGATATTATGACTCAAACCATTATAGAAACAGAAAAAAACTATCCTTATGAAAAATTTGAAACCTTTAAATGTTTCAATGAAACCGATATTATTGCCAAATCAAGCACACAACTAGCAACCGATTTAAATGCAAATGCAATTTTTACCATCACAAGTAGTGGTGCTTCTGCGGTTAAAACAGCAAGATATCGTCCAAAAATGGATATCATAGCTATTACTCATTCTAAAAAAGCTTTAAATTTTTTAAGTATAGTTTGGGGAGTTCAACCTGCTATATTAATAGAAAAACATGAAAATTTAACAGAGCTTTTAAGCAATTCTGTAAAACTTGGAGTCGAAAAAGGCCTTATGAAAAAAGATGGAGTTTATACTCTTACTGCAGGTTTTCCAATAGGTGTTGCAGGAAGTACAAATTTAATTAGAATTTTACAAAAAGATCAAATTGAATATTATTTAAGTTTGGGAAAATAACCCAAACTTAATATTCTTCTTCTATCAAATCACATAAACAATGTATAATTAAAATATGCATTTCTTGAATTCTAGCTGTATCATCGCTTGGAATGACTATATTATGCTCACATAGTTCATTCATCACTCCACCACCCTTTCCACTGAGTCCTATACACTTAGCACCAATTTCTCTAGCTTTTTCAAAAGCTTTAATCACATTTGGACTTTTTCCACTAGTAGAAATTCCAATCAACACATCATTATCACTAGCTAAAGCTTCAACTTGTCTTGAAAAAACAAATTCAAAACCATAATCATTTCCTATAGCACTTAAAGCAGAAGTATCAGTGCTTAGAGCAATAGCAGCTAAAGCCTTTCTTTCTTTTTTATATCTTCCGCTAAGTTCAGCTGCAAAATGCTGGCTATCTGCAGCGCTTCCACCATTTCCACAAATTAAAATTTTCCCACCACTTTTCAAGCACACTTTTAACTCTTGAGCAACCATAGCAATTTGCTCTTTTAAACTCAAACTTTGTTCTAAAGTTTTTTGATGTTGAATAAATTCCTTTTCGATTTTATTTATCATTTGCAATCCTATTAATTATATTGGTAGTGCTAAATCCATCTTCAAAGTCGATCAATTCTACTTTTTTTACTAAATTTGAACCCACTACCTCTTTGTCTTTATAATCAGCTCCCTTAACTAGCACATCAGGTTTTAAAAACTCTATCAATTCATAAGGAGTATCCTCATCAAAAATCACTACATAATCTACAAAATACATGCTCGCAAGCATACATGCACGTTGAAACTCTAAATTTATAGGTCTTGAATTTCCTTTTAGTCTTTTTACGCTTTCATCTGAATTTAAACCTACAACTAAGATATCTCCTAATTTTTTAGCTTTTTCAAGATATTTTATATGACCATAATGCATAATATCAAAACACCCGTTGGTAAAAACTACTTTTTGATCTTGTAGCAATTTTACAAGCTCTTCTTTGCTTTTAATTTTATCTTCAAAAGAAGCTTTTTTGAGGTTTTTTATCTCTTCTAAACTTACACTCACACTTCCTACTTTTGCTACCACAACAGCTGCTGCATCATTTGCTAGCTCGCACGCTTTTACAATATCAACTTTTAAAGCCAAAGCATAAGCAAGCATAGCTATAACACTATCTCCAGCTCCTGTTACATCATAAACCTCCAAGGCTTTTGCAGGGATAATATGTAATTTTTCATCAAAAAGTGCTATTCCTTCTTCAGATAAAGTTATGATAGAATAAGCTAAATTTAAATCATCTTTTAATTTTTTCAAAGCTTTTTCTAAATTATCAATTTTTTCTACACCCAAAGCTTGAATAGCTTCTTTTTTATTTGGAGTTAGTAAGGTTGCATTTTGATATTTGCTAAAATCACTTCCTTTTGGATCAATCAAAATAGGTAAATTTAAAGTATTTGCATGCTCTATCAAAGCTTTTGTTACTTTTGAAGTTAAAACTCCTTTGGCATAATCACTCAAAACAATCGCATCATAATCTTTTGCGATTTTTTTATACTCTTGAATAATTTCATCTTCTAATTTAGTATCAAAATCATTCTCATCATCAAGTCTTAAAACTTGCTGAGAATGTGATAAAACTCTGCTCTTAAGAGGGGTTTTTCTATCTTTTTCTACTAATAATTTTGCATTTAAATTCTCTTTTAAAAATCTTCCACTCTCATCATCACCCACAAGTCCTAGAGCAAAAACCTCAGCACCAAGACTTTTTAAATTTGCATATACATTACCAGCTCCACCTAGTCTTTTGTCTTCTTTTTGTGATTTCATCACCATTACAGGAGCTTCTGGAGAAATTCTAGTACAATCACACCATATATAATGATCCACCATAAAATCCCCAACAACTAAAATTTTTGGCTTTTTAGAACTTAAAAAATCAAGCATTTACTTCCTTTTCATAAAGCCTTTTAATCTCATCTAAATAATCTTTTATTCCCTCTTCAAGACTAAATTTAGCTTTATATGAAAAACTCTCATCTAATTTTGCTTGAGTATGAAATTGATAAGCATTTTTATAAGGATTAGGAATATACTCACAAGGATAATTAGTGTTTAATTCTTTTTGTAAAATATCAACTATATCTTGAAAAGTTCTTGCCTTACCTGTAGCTACATTATAAATTCCGCTTTTTGCTTCTAAAGCTTGCAAATTTGCACTCACAACATCTTTAATATATACAAAATCACGATAAATTTGATCACTTCCTTCAAATAAACGCGGACTTTTGCCCGCTAAAATTTGATGTCCAAATTGCAAAATCATAGAAGCAGTGCTATTTTTAAAAAATTCTCCCTTGCCATATACATTAAAATATCTAAGTCCAACTATATGCATTTTATTAAAGTATTTTTTTGCTAATTTATCCATCATTAATTTTGAAAATGCGTAAGGATTTTTAGGAGCTTCACTTAAATTTACAGTTTGTGGGCTTGGTGCATCTCCATAAACTGAAGCTGAACTCGCATAGATCAATTTTGCATTAAGCTCCAAAGCAAGTTCTATAAAATCTTTAAAAGTGTTTAAATTAGTCTTTAAAACTTTGTTTTGATCATAAACAGTTGTATCTGAAATTGCAGCCTTATGAAAGATCGCATCGGGTTTAAAATCTTTTATAACTTTTAAAGTTCTTTCATCATTAATATCACCCACATAAAGCTCACCTTCAAAATCTAAAATATTTTTAAAATGACCAAAGCTTTCTAAATTTCCATTTTCAAAAGTAGTGCTTGAACGCATTTTATCTACAATCAAAACTTCATGTTTATCTTGAAGTTCTAAAGCAAGTGCAGAGCCTATAAAACCTGCTCCACCCGTTATCACTATTTTCATTTTCTATCCTTTAAATAATGCAAAAGTTCTTTTAAATTTTTAAAGACCTTATAGTTTTTATCATCATTATAATTTTCATTAATCAAAAATAGATTTTTTACACCAGCATTAATTCCAGCTTGCATATCGCTTAAATTATCCCCTATAAAAAAAGATTGTGAAAAATCTATATCAAATTCTTGTTGTGCTTTTAAAAGCATGCCAGGTTTTGGCTTACGACATTCACAATTTTCTAAATGTGGGCAGTGATAAATTTTTTCTATTCTAATGTTTCTTTTTAAAAACTCATCCAGCATATATGAACTTAAAATTTCAAAATCTTTTTCACTATAATAAGCTCTTGCAATGCCTGATTGATTAGTAGCTACAAAAATTAAAAAATTTTGCTTTTGAAAAAATTCGCAAAGTTCAAAAATACCATCACAAAATTCAAAATCACTGATCTTATGAACGTATTTTTTATCTATATTAATAATCCCATCTCTATCTAAAAATAACGCCCTTGTTTTCATAAAAAAATTATAATGTATTTTTATTAAGATTTTTATAATTTATCAAGTAAAAAAGTTTTTTAAGCGACTTTAAATAAAAAAAGCTTATAATTCAAAACATTTTATTTTCAATTTATATAGGAGTGATACAATGAAAAAGCTACTTGTTTTATCAGCTTTAGCATGTCTTGGTGTTTCAGCTTTTGCTGCAGATGGTGCTACACTTTACAAAAAATGTGCAGTATGTCATGGTGCTAAAGCAGATAAAGTTTATCTTAACAAAGTTCCTGCTTTAAATTCTTTAACTGCAGCTGAAAGATTGCAATACATGAAAGACTATGCAGCAGGTAAAAGAAACGCTTATGGTCAAGGTGCTATCATGAAAATCAACCTTAAAGGTTTAACAGAAGCAGATTTCAAAGCAATTGAAGAATATATCGAAAGCTTAAAAAAATAATTTAACAGCCTTTATGGCTGTTTTTTGTTCTTTTCTAAAGCTTCTTTTTTTCTTTTTTCTAAAATCACCGCATCATTTAAAGCTTCTTCACTATCATTTAAAGTAGTAAATTTATAATCATCATCAAATTGTTTATTCTTTATACCCCAAAGCAAAGCGCAAATTGCCAAAAACAAAGCAACCAAAGAAACACCTATCATCATCATTAAAACACCGTTCATTTTTTAATCCTTAAAGCATTTAAAATTACTATTATACTACTAAAAGACATTGATAAAGCTGCGATTAAGGGATTAATCAAACCAAAAAAAGCTAAAGGCATGCTAAAGGCATTATAAAATAAAGAAAAAGCCAAATTTTGTTTAATAATTTGATAAGTTTTTTTAGCTATTTGTATGGCTTTTTCTAAGCTTTTTAGGTCATTTTTTAACAATATAATATCACTATTTTCCATAGCAAGTTCAGAACCTTCTTTTAAAGAAATCCCAACACCTGCATAAGAAAGCGCTAAAGCATCATTTACTCCATCTCCTACCATTAAAACCTTACCTGTTTGATTTAAATTAGCTATTATTTGCATTTTATCTTCTGGCATACACGAGGCTTTGAAATTATTTATTTTTAATTTTTCAGCCACCTTACTCACAGCAGATAAATTATCACCACTTAACATATAAATTTGCATTTTACATTCTTTCATAAATCTAATCAACTCTTCAGAGCTTTCTCTCATACTATCTTCTAACTCAAAAACTGCCAATATAATTTTATTTTTAGCAAATATAAAATGCGTGGTTTGAAATTCTTGTACTTGTATATGATTTTCTTTGAAAAATTTCTCATTTCCTCCCAAAAATTCATCTTTACCCAAAAAAGCTTTATAACCTCTTGCTTGAAAATTTTGAACTTTTTCAAATTCTATTCTGCCATCGATTTTTTCATCTAAAAATTTCAAAATGCTTTTAGCCACTGGGTGGTTAGTCAGGTGTAAGAAATTTAATAACTCATTTTTATCCAAACTCTCATCCAAAAAGCTTTTTTTAACTTCTAAACTAGCCTTTGTTAAAACCCCTGTTTTATCAAACACAGCCACATTGCACTTGCTCAAATCCTCCACAACACCTGCTTCTTTGAATAAAATTTTTTCTTTCAAACCAGCACTAATTGCCACTAAAGAACTCACCGGAGTAGCCAAAGCCAAAGCACATGGGCAAGCTATAATTAACACAGAAACCATGCGTATCATAGCCTCTTCAAAACCCAAATTTAACACAAAAAAAGTAAAAGCAAAACAAAGTAAAGCACAAGTTAAGATAATAGGTGAAAAATACTTACTTACTTGCTGTACCATTTTTTCTATTTTGGCTTTTTTTGAACTTGAGTTTTCAAGTAAATTAATAATCCTAGCTAATTTAGAATCCTTATAAAGTGCATTTGCCCTATATAAAGCATTCCCGCTTAAAACCAAAGAAGCAGAATAAATCATATCATCTTTTTGCACATCAAGTGGTAAACTCTCTCCACTTAAACTAGACATATCCAAGCTAATATTACCACTAACACACACTCCATCTATTAAAATTCTATCGCCTTCTTTTAATTCTATAATATCTCCTATTTGTACTTCTTCTACATCGATATTTTCTATTTTGTCATTTTTTAAAACCCTTACTTCACTACTTAAAAACGATCGTAAATGATCAAGCGTATCAAGGGCTTTTTTCTTACTTAAAAGCTCTAAGTACTTTCCTATAAAAACAAAACAAATAATCATCGCCACAGAATCAAAATACACTTGCGAAGCTCTTGAAAACATTGCCCATATTGAATATATATAAGCTAAACTTGCCCCACTAATTACCAAAGTATCCATATTAACACTTTTAAATTTCAAAGCATAATAGGCATTTTTATAAAAGATTGAGCCTGTATAAAAAAGCACAGGAGTACAAAGTAAAAATTCAGCAAAATGTAAAATATCCTTAGTATCAGCTTCCATGCCACTAAAAAATCCAGCATACTTGGCTACAGATATCCACATGATATTCATCACACAAGCTATGGCAACTATTAATTTTGCATAAAAATCTCTTTTAGTTTGGGTTGCTCTTTGTTCATTCTTTGTAGGCAAATACACACTAGCTTTATAACCAATACTTTCTATGCTTTGGATAATTTTTGCTAAATTTATACTTTTTTCATCAAAAACAATTCTAGCTTTATGAGTAATAGAATTAATATCAACTTCTATCACCCCTTCACTTTTAATGAGAATTTTTTCATTAAGCCAAACACAGGCGGCACAATGAATTTCTTCTATAAGTAAAAAAATCTCACTAAAACCTTCTTTGGTTTTTTGTATGTATTTTTCATAATCTTTAACATTATGTTCTATTATGGCAGGAGTTAGGGTTTGATTGCCAAGTTTTTCATAAAATTCTTCCAAATTATTTTCTTGTAAAATCTCATAAACACTCTCACAACCCTTACAGCAAAAATAATTTCCATTTTTTTCTATCATTTGATCTTGTCTGAAACTTAATTGGCAGTGTTTACATTTCATCTTATACTTTCTTCAATAATTTTTTACAATATTTTATCATTTTTTAAAATCACTATTTTAAAAATTATTTACAAAGCTATATTATAATTTTAAAAATTTGACAAAGAAGCATTTTTTTGAATAAAATCTCTTATTCATTATTAAATACTACATTTTCTACATTTTAGAGGATATATGGAAAATACAAAAGAAAAAAAACAACATCAAAGAACACACATTCCAGTGGAAGGTTATAAGATAGAAGATTTAAAGTTGCTTGATCTAGAAAGCTTAGTTAAAATTGCTAATGAAGCAGAAATAGAAAACCCAAGAGAATTTAGAAGACAAGATCTTATTTTTGAAATTCTAAAAGCACAAACCAAAAAAGGTGGTTTTATACTCTTTACAGGAATTTTAGAAATTTCACCTGAAGGCTATGGCTTTTTGCGTGGAATGGATTCAAATTTAAGCGATAGTGTAAATGATGCTTATGTGTCAAACTCACAAATTCGCAAATTTGCTCTGCGTGTTGGAGATATAGTTACTGGTCAAGTTAGAGAACCAAAAGATCAAGAAAAATACTATGCTTTGTTAAAAATTGAAGCGATTAATTATCTTCCATTAAAAGAAGCTAGAGAAAGACCTTTATTTGACAATCTTACTCCAATTTTTCCAACTGAAAAAATCAAATTAGAATACGATCCCTTAAAACTAACAGGTAGAATGCTTGATTTATTTGCCCCTATAGGAAAAGGCCAAAGAAGCTTAATCGTAGCACCTCCAAGAACTGGTAAAACCGAGCTAATGAAAGAACTAGCTATTGCTATTGCTAAAAATCACCCAGAGGCTCATTTGATTGTACTTTTAGTAGATGAGCGCCCTGAAGAAGTTATAGATATGCAAAGATGTGTTAAAGGCGAGGTTTTTAGCTCTACTTTTGACTTACCTGCTTATAATCATGTTAGAGTAGCTGAGCTTGTTATAGAAAAAGCAAAAAGAATGGTAGAAACAGGCAAAGATGTCATTATCTTGCTTGATTCTATCACAAGATTAGCAAGAGCTTATAATACTGCTACGCCAAGTAGTGGTAAAGTTTTAAGCGGTGGAGTTGATGCAAATGCCTTACATAAACCAAAACGCTTTTTTGGTGCAGCTAGAAATATAGAACATGGTGGCTCATTAACCATTATAGCAACTGCTTTGATAGAAACAGGCTCAAGAATGGATGAAGTAATTTTTGAAGAATTTAAAGGAACAGGAAACAGCGAAATCGTTCTTGATAGAAATATTTCAGATAGAAGAATTTACCCTGCAATTAACATCATAAAATCAGGTACTAGAAAAGAAGAATTACTCCAAGGTGTTGAAAAGCTTCAAAAAATTTGGGCAATTAGATCAGCTATTTCACAAATGGATGACATAGAAGCATTAAAATTTTTATACTCTAAAATGCTAAAAACCAAAAGCAATGAAGAGTTATTATCTATCATGAATGAGTAGCAATGCTTCAAGCTCTTGCTGTTAAATACAGACCAAAAAATTTCAATGAGCTTGTAGGGCAAAATACTGTTTCTACAAGCTTAAAATATGCTCTTGAAAATAACCGTTTAGCGCACGCTTACTTATTCTCAGGGTTACGCGGAAGCGGAAAGACTTCAAGTGCAAGAATTTTTTCAAGAGCTCTAGTATGCGAAAATGGACCAAGTGCTAACCCTTGTGGAGAATGTTCCCAATGTTTATCTTCACTCACTGGCTCTAATATAGACATTATAGAAATGGATGCTGCAAGCCATAGAAGCTTAGAAGATATACAAGAACTTATCGAGCAAGTCAAATACGCTCCATCTTTAGCTAGGTTTAAAATTTTTATTATCGATGAAGTGCATATGCTCACCCCACAAGCAGCAAATGCCTTGCTTAAAACCTTAGAAGAGCCACCAAGCTATGTAAAATTTATACTAGCAACAACCGATCCTTTAAAACTTCCTGCCACAGTTCTTTCAAGAACGCAGCATTTTAGATTTAAGCAAATTTCTACCCATGATATCTTAAATCATCTTGAGTGGATTTTGGAAAAAGAAAATATTAGTTATGAAAAAGAAGCTTTAAAACTCATTGCAAGAAGCGGAAACGGATCTTTAAGAGATACCCTAACCTTACTAGATCAAGCCATAGTATATTGTCAAAATGATATACAAACACAAAAAATCACCACTATGCTAGGCTTTTTAGATCCAGCTAAAATTGAAGAATTTTATCAAGCCATTTTAGCCAATGATAAAGATAAAGTTCTTGAGTTTTTAAAAGAATTTGAAGATTATGAGGCAAGTAATGTCATTGATGAGATGATATTTTTTTTAAAAGAAGCATTTTTTGCCAAAAATCATCTTTTTTCTATATTAATTTATGAAAGATTTTTTAGAATTCTTTCACGTGCTAAGACTATGTTAAATTCTAGTGATGATGATAGTTTTGTGCTTTGCGTTATGGCTTTCATGCTTATAGAAGCAACTTATCTAAAAAGCATTGATGAGGCTATTAAAGGTTCAAAGCAAGATAACATGTCAAGCCCAAAACAACAAGAAACTCCTTCTATTCAACAAACCCCTAAAGAAGAAAAACTTAGTCCTTATGAAAATCTCTTAAAAGCAATATATAAAAGAGATTATGACTTAGCTGAAGTTTTCAAAAAAACCACACAGTTTGTTTCTTTTGAAGATGACATTTTAAGCATTAGCTCGCATGCTAAAGATGATGATAGAATGGTTTTAAACAATGGTTTTAAATTAATCAAAACATTGCTTCATGAGCTTTTTGGAGAAAAAGCACAAATTAAAATCCAAAAAATAGAAACCATAGACACTCAAAAACTACAAGATATATTCAAAACTCCCATAAAACAAGAAGTAAAAAGCACTCCAAATTTAAATGAGCATTTTGAAAATTTTAAAAAAGACGCTAAAAAATACGACCCTAAAGACGAAACCAAAGAAGCTCTTAACAAGCTCTTTGGTTCCCCAACTATACAAAATTAAAAACTACCATTAATTGAAATATAAATTCTTCTTCCCTCTTCTATACGATTATAAGTATTTACCCAAGTATCTTCACCTTTGTTTTTATAAGATTCCCAATCATTTGTAAAACTTTTATCAAAAAGATTATAAATTGCTGCATTAATATTCCAATTTTTATTGATATCATAACGCACACCCATAGAAGCTAAAAAGACATCTTGGTAATATTCTCTATTAATATTTGTATCACCCATATATCGATCTATTTGCCATTCGCCTTTTACCCATGGAGTGAATTTATTAAAGATATTATAACTTGCTTTTAGCATGATATTGTGTTTTAGACTATCAATTTCTGGCTTTCCTATCACAGTTTTATCTTGTGCATCTTTTACTTCACTATCAAGATAAGTATAAGCTAAATCTAAATTTAAATGTTCTATAGGGGTAATCCCTGCTCCAAGCTCTATGCCTTTGTATTCAACCTTGCCATGATTAATCGCTTGATAACAAGACTCAGCTTCGCATTTTCCAACACCCGAAATCATACTATCTTTGTCGAATTTTTGACTAGAAATTTTATCTTTGAAATTGGTTAGAAAGCCAGTTGCTGAAATATAAAATAAGTCATTATTATAAACAGCAGCTAATTCATAATTAAGCGATGTTTCTTCTTTTAAATTTGGATTTCCATACATAGGGTACTTGCCCTGTCCACTATAATTATAAGCACCTGCTATCAATCTATTAGCGTATGGAGTTCTAAAGCCCGTTGAAACACCACCTTTTAAAGTAAGTTCGCTAGTAGGATTATAAACCAAATAAGCTCTTGGTGAAATATTATTTCCAAAAATTTCATGATAATTATATCTTGCACCAAAAGTAAATCTTAAATCATCTCTTATACTATACTCATCTTCTGCAAAAAGAGCTAATAAATACTGATCAAAATTCGTAGGATTAGCTATTTTATCTTGCATTTTTTCAAGTCTATATTCACCACCCACGCTTAAAATATGACTTTGGCCTAAAGGAATAACTGATCTTGTATCTACAATAATATCTTCAGCAACTATATCTCTATTTTGTCCTAAAAATGGTTGTGTTTTTTGACCAACTACCTCACGACCATCATTACTTACACGGTTATACTGCAAGGTAGAAGTAATCGAAAAGTCTTCATATACCCCCTCATGACTTAAATAAGTTACCAACTTATCTACTTGCATAGTATCTGTATAACCACCTGTTAAAGCCCCATTATCACCAGATGGCTTAGTCAGCGTTCCTAGTTGGCCTTTTTTGTTATCATAATGATTTCTTGAAAAATCAATATCAAATATCAAAGTATTATAATCATCTACTAAATAGTTTAACCTAGTTCCTAAATTAAAATTATTAGCTTTTGTAGGACTTTGAGCTTGATCACCTTGCACTCTTTGTCCGCTACCATTACTAAATTCAACATTCGACTGTTCTCTGTAAAACTCTCTAAAACGTAAGGTTAATCCTAGGCGATCATTCATCAACGGGCCGCTTGAATATATACTTGTACCATAAGTATTACCCCATTCTTTATGTGCATTAAAAATACTATCTAGACTAACTGATGTTTCCCATTTATCACTTACTTTTTTTGTGATGATATTCACAACACCACCTAAAGCTTCAGAGCCATATAAAGTACTCATTGGCCCTTTTATCACTTCTATTCTTTCTATACTAGAAATTGGTGGTAAAAATGAATTTGAAATTTCATTAAAACCATTAGGCCCTACTTCTCCGCCTATCCCTTGTCGTCGTCCATCGATTAAAATTAAAGTGTATCCTGTAATACCTCTCATGGTAATGTTATAAGATCCAGTTTTTCCTTTACTAGCGAATAAATCCACACCAGGAATATCAGCAATAGCTTCGGCAACATCTCTATAAGGCTTACTTTCTAAATCTTTTTTGCTAATCACATTTATAGTAGCAGGGGCTTCTTTAATATCTTGAGAAAAACCAGAAGCGCTTACTATGGAGCTATCTAATAAAACTTCTTGCGATAAAGCATTGCAGACCAAAAAACTAGCAACACAAAACGATAAACAATGTTTTTTCATTATTTCCTTTCTTATAAATAAATTTTCAAAACTGGAATATTATGATAATAATTATTAATTTAAAATAAATTTATTGTATCAATTATGATAATTGTTATTAATAAAAAATTTAATTTTTAGTAATATAATCACAAAAAATAAAACGAGGATAAGATGGAATTTTTAAAAACTTATATTGACTTAATTATATTTATTGTTTTAGGAATAATGGCATTTATTGCTATATGGTGCACTATAGAACGTATATTGTTTTTTAGAAAAATTAAGCTAAATGATTATCAATGTCAAGAAAAATTTGATGATGCAATTAGTGAAAATCTCACCATGCTTTATATCATTTACACCAATGCTCCTTATGTAGGACTTTTGGGAACTGTAGTGGGGATTATGATTACATTTTATGACATGGGCGCAAGTGGGAATATTGATGTTAAATCTATTGTTATTGGTTTATCGCTAGCTTTAAAAGCTACAGCATTAGGAATTTTAGTTGCTATCCCTTCTTTAATGGCTTACAATGGATTACTTAGAAAAATATCAACCTTGAGTAATGCATATCGTATTTTTAAGGATAAAAATGCTTAAATTACCAAAAAATGAAGGCTTAAACATCATTCCTTTTATAGACATAATGCTTGTTTTACTAGCTATTGTTTTAAGCATATCCACCTTTATCGCGCATGGTGAAATCAAAATCAATCTACCTCAAAGTGAAAATTCAAATTCTATAAACGAAAATAAAGACAAAGTGAGTATTTTAATCAATAAAGAAAATGAATTTTATATAGATGGAAAAACAGCTTCCTTAGAAGAAATAAAAGCAAAATTTGACACTATAGATTCTAAAACATTAGTAGAGTTAAAAAGTGATAAAGAAGCAAAATTTGAAAGTTTTGTAAAAATTATTGATATTTTAAAAAATAAAAATCATGAAAATTTTCAAATTTTAACAGAGCAAAAAAGATGAAAACATTCATAAATAATCATAAAAATCAATCCTTTTTTATCACTTTATTTCTCTTTTTGCCTTTATTTTTTGTTTTTATTTATACTAAGAGTTTTTTACATATACAACATAGTGCTTCAAAAGAAGAAAAATTTAATATAGCAATAAAACAATTTTTACAAGATTCCCCTAAAGTAAAAACGAAACAGCCTAAACAAGAAAAAATAAAAAAGCCAGAACAAACAAAAGAAAAAGCTATCATTCAATCTAAAAAAACAAACACTTTAACCAATACCAAGGCAATAAATCAATTAAATGAAAAAATAAAGCCTCAAAAAACTACAGCACAAGAAAAAAATACTCCAATAACTTCTCAAGAAAGCATATCTTTAGCTAATAACAATGAGCTTTTAAAAGAAGTCAAACAAGCTATAGATGAAGCTTTAATCTATCCTAGACAAGCTAAAAAAATGCGAATGAGTGGCGAAATTTTAGTAGAATTCACATGGACTAAAGATAAAAATCTATTAAACTTAAAAATATTAAAACCATCAAAATATAAATTATTGAACGATAGTGCCTTAGAAACTATACGTATAGCGTCTAAGAATTTTCCACAATATGAAAAAACTTTTCATATAAGAATACCATTAATATATAAAATAAACTAAGCAAAATTGCTTAGTTTGTCTTGACTAAATTATGTCCTTTATAGATCCCATAAATTTTATAGTCTCCATTTTTAAGCATTAAAACTACAGGATATTCTTCTTCATAACCTTGCTCCATTCCAGGACTTCCCTGAGGCATACCAGGAGCAGAAATACCTATAACATCTTCAGGCTTATTTTTCAAAAGCCAAGCAACTGCATCTTCAGGCACATGCCCTTCTATAACATAACCATCAATTACGCCAGTATGGCAACTTTGATACATAGGCTGAATATTCATTTTTTCTTTTATTTTTAAAAAATCATCGCTTTTGTGTATTTGCACTTTATAACCTTTATCTTTCATATAATTAGCCCAAAGATCGCAGCATCCACAAGTAGGACTTTCATAAATATTTAATAATTTCTCATTAGCCAATAAAGTTGCAAAACCCAGTGATAAAGTTAAAAATAATTTTTTCATATATCCTCCAAAAAAAACAAAAAGATAAAATACATTATAAAAATTAATATTTTTTATAAAACCAATAATTTTTATTTTAAAATCTATAAAAATACAAAAATACACTCTTGCTTCACTCACAAATACTTTTTTACCTACAACTAAAACCCAAGCTATATACCAAACAAAACATTCAATGAATAATTTCAAACCAAATTTATTAACTCTATTAAAAGCTTAAACCAAAATTTGTTATAAACATTTCAAACATAAATCAACCAA
>NZ_JAKMTB010000009.1 GCF_025772985.1 Campylobacter sp. CNRCH_2014_0184h
AATACACCATTTTTTGTTTAAACCCCAAAGAAAATTTCAGGTTTTAATCTAAGCATTAAACAATATGCAGCCAAACTAGCTTGTTCTCTTGTGTAGTTTCTATTGCCTTGTATGTGAATGCATTCTTGTAAAAAGGTTCCATCTTTATACATAGCTCCTATGTAGATGGTGCCTGCTTTGGTATTTTTATCATTTTCTTCCCCAGCTACCCCACTAAGTGCTAAAGCAAAATCACAATTTGTGGTTTTAAAAACCCCTTTTAGCATAAAATAAATACAACGATCAGAGTATTCTCCAACACTTTCTAAGGTATCATTGCTCACCCCAAGCCAAGAATTTTTCAAACGATTAGAATAAGTCACCAAAGAGCCTTCAAAAATGCTAGAAATTCCAGAGATTTCAGCAAATTTTGAAGCACAAAGTCCAGCTGTGCAGCTTTCTGCAAAGGAAATTTTTAAGTTTTTTTCTAAAAGTTTTTTAGCTATAAATTTAATAGGATCATTCCCTAAAAATACTTTGCCCGTAAAAAGTTTAAAAACTCCCTTTAAAAAGCCTTCTAGTTTTCCATACTGACTAGTGCTTGCTCTAATACAAATGAGATTATCTAACAATGCACTTGAGCTAGTTTGAATTTCAAAAGAAGTAGTAAGTGTGCTAAGTAAGATATTTGCACTCATTTCATCTATATCTAAAAGACAAAAATAGGCATAATCAAGTTCAGGATTTTGTAAAATCATAGGCAATTTTTGCTCTATATTTATGTTTAATAAATTAATATAGCATTTTTCAAAAGAGCTTAAAAAGGAATTTTTTTCACGTAAAGCTTTTGAGGGTACTAAAGTATCATTTTCTAAGATTAAAACATCATCATTTAAGGTTGCTATGATTTTAGCTATGGTTGCATAGTATTCGCTAATGCTAAAAATGGTTATATAATCATATTCTTTAGAAAGTTTTTCAAGTAAAAAAGGAAGTTCTTTGTCAGGTTTGTTTATAAATTTTAGCTCATGAAGTTCTAAAAATTGTTTTTTGTATTCTTCTTGTATATAATGCATATAATTTTCATTAATAATAATTTCACTACCTATAATGATGATAAGATGTTTCATGGTTTTCCTTTTTTTCTTGCGATTATAACAAAAAAATAAGTGCAAATTAAAAGTATTTTAAGTAGAATTTACTATTTTTAAATTTTTCAAGGTGGATTATATGGATTATAAAGATACGCTATTGCTTCCAAATACGACTTTTGCAATGCGTGCAAATTTAGCAGAGCTTGAGCCTAAGCGTTTTAGCAAGTGGTTTGAAAACAACTATGCTTATGAAAAAATGAAACAAAAAAGACAAGGGGTAAGTGAGAGTTTTACTCTGCATGATGGACCTCCTTATGCTAATGGACATTTGCATATTGGCCATGCTTTAAATAAAATTTTAAAAGATATCATTATAAAAATGCATTATTTTCAAGGTAAAAAAGTGCGTTTTACTCCGGGTTGGGATTGCCATGGTTTGCCGATAGAACAGCAAGTTGAAGTTAAACTTAAAGATAAAAAGCAAAGTTTAAGTAAAAAAGAAATTCGTGAGTTTTGTAGAGAGCATGCGAGAGAATTTGTAAATATCCAAAGAGATGAATTTAAGTCTTTGGGTGTGATTGCTGATTGGGATGAGCCATACTTGACTATGAAAAATGCTTTTGAAGCTGACATTTACAAAGCTTTATGTAAAATCGCTAAAAAAGGACTTTTGTTAGAAAGAAGCAAGCCTGTTTTTTGGAGCTGGGCTGCTAAGAGTGCGCTAGCAGAAGCTGAAGTAGAGTATGAAGATAAAGAAGATTATTCTATTTTTGTAGCATTTGAGCTTGATAAAACTTCGGTTGAAAAATTAGGAGTTGAAAAAGCAAAAGCGGTAATTTGGACTACCACACCTTGGACTTTACCGGCAAATCAAGCTATATCTTTAAATCCAAATGAAAAATATGTTATCACTGAAGAAGGTTATATTTTTGCTAAAGCCTTGCTTGAAAATATGATCAATAAAAATTTCACTCAAGGAAAAATTCAAAAAGAACTTTTGGGTGTTGAATTTGAAAATTTAAGTGCTATTAATCCACTCAATCAAAGAAAATCCACTCTTATTTTAGGCGATCATGTTTTAATGGAAGGTGGAACAGGGCTTGTACATACTGCACCAGGACATGGTGAGGATGATTATTATGTGTGCTTAAAATATGGCATTGAAGTGATTATGCCAGTAGATGATGGTGGGTGTTATGATGAAACGCTAAGAGCTAAAGGGCTTTTGCCAGAGCATTTATTAAATGAGTTTATAGGACTTCATATTTTTAAAGCAAATGAGCGTATTTTAGAACTACTTGGCGAAGCTTTGCTTGAAAGTTCTAAATTTATACATTCTTATCCATTTTGTTGGAGAACACATAAACCAGTTATTTATAGAGCTACAAAACAATGGTTTATTTTAATGGATGAGAAAAAGTTAGATGGAAAATCTTTAAGAGAGTTAGCGCTAGAGCAGTTAAATAATGTGAAATTTCACCCAGAAAGTGGGGTAAAAAGACTTAGTTCTATGATAGAAAATCGTCCTGATTGGTGTATATCAAGACAAAGAGATTGGGGTGTGCCTATCGCATTTTTTAGAGATAAAAGCACCAAAGAAGTGATTTTTGATGATGATGTTTTAGATCATTTGGTGGGAATTTTTGAAGCAAATGGAGCTGATGCGTGGTGGGATTTAGAAATAAAAGATTTATTACCGCCAAATAGCAAATATGATCCAAATAATTTAGAAAAAGTTTATGATATTTTAGATGTTTGGTTTGATAGTGGTAGTACTTGGGAGGCAGTGTTAAACTCAGCTAGATACGATGCGGGAGAATACCAAGCTTCAATGTATCTTGAAGGAAGCGATCAGCACCGTGGATGGTTTCAAAGCTCACTTTTAATTTCCACTGCGATTAATCACAAAACCCCATATAAAAACATACTTACTCATGGCTTTACCGTTGATGAGAAAGGTCAAAAAATGAGTAAATCAAAAGGCAACGTGGTTTTACCTCAAAATGTAGCTAAAAATTATGGGGTAGAAATTTTAAGACTTTGGATAATGCTTAGTGATTATTCAACGGACTTAAAAATTTCAGATAATATCTTAAAACAAGTAAGCGAGCAATATAGAAAGATAAGAAATACTATAAGATTTTTACTTGCAAATACTAATGATATGGAATTTTTAGAAACAAAAAATTTCACACTTTTAGACAAATGGATCTTAATGCGTGCGAAAGTTGCTTTTGAAGCATGTGAAGCTGCTTTTGAAAAATATGAATTTGCAAAGGGCTTTAGTGTGCTTTTAAATTTCTTAAGTGCGGATTTAAGTGGAATTTATTTAGATGTGTGTAAAGATAGATTATATTGTAATGCAAAAGATGACACAAAGAGAGTAAGTGCGCAAAGTGCTATGGTGCTAATAGCTAGAAAACTTTTTACGCTTTTAGCTCCAAGTTTAACTTATACCATAGATGAAGCTTTAGAGCATGCAAATGTGGCTATTAAAGAAAATGCTAAAGATGTGTTTGATTTGGTGTTAAAAAATGGCTTTGATTATGAGTATAAAATCGAAGATGATTTATTTATAAAATCAAGAGAAAAATTCTTTGAACTTGTTGATGTATTAAAAAAAGATAAAATCATCAAATCAACTTTAGAGTTAAGTTTGCAAACAAGCGCAAATGAGCTTTTGAGTGAAGATATTGAAGAAGTAGCTGATTGGTTTATGGTAAGCTTGGTAGAAAGCTTAGATGAAAAAGAAGCTTTGAGTGAGTTTAAAATAGATGATCATAGTTTTAAAATCGTGCGTTCTTCATTACACAAGTGTCCAAGATGTTGGAAGTTTTTAGCAAAAGAAGAAGAATGTTTATGTCCAAGATGTAATAGCGTGGAAAAAGCAAAAAATGTTTGAGCAAGCTTTACCTTTTAGCGTGGTAGTGATTACTTTATTAGGCTTTTTATTTATCACGCTTTTTTTGTTTTATTTGGTTAAAAAATTTAAGGATAAATAATGGTAACTTTAAAAGAAGCTTTGAAATTTTCAAATGAAGAATTAGAAAATCTAAAAAAAGAATTAAATGAAAAAGCACATCAGCAAAAGCATTTGGGTGCTTATGTAGAGCAGTTTTTAAATAAAGACTTAAGCACTTCAGGCGCTGGCGTACCAGTAGCTATAAAAGATAATATTAGCGTAAAAGATTGGGAATTAACTTGTGGTTCTAAAATTTTACAAGGCTATGTAGCTCCTTATGATGCAAGTGCTATTGTGAATTTACGCAAAAATAATTTTGCTCCATTTGGAAGATGTAATATGGATGAGTTTGCTATGGGAAGTACGAGTGCGACTTCTTTTTATGGTAAGACTTTAAACCCGCTTGATAATACTAAAGTTCCAGGTGGAAGTAGTGGAGGGAGTGCTGCTGCAGTTGCTGCGGGGATAGCTTTGGCAAGTTTGGGCTCAGATACGGGTGGTTCGGTAAGACAGCCTGCTGCATTTTGTGGTTGTGTTGGGTTTAAGCCAAGTTATGGAAGAGTTAGTAGGTATGGTTTAGCAGCGTATTCTTCAAGTCTTGATCAAATCGGAGTTTTAACGCAAAATGTTGAAGATGCTGCGATTTTGTATGATGCTATTGCAGGTTATGATGAAAAAGATAGCACAAGTGCAAACATAGCTTTTGAACCAACTGCACCAAAACTAAATGCAAATAAAAAGCTAAAAATAGCTGTGATTAAAAACTATGTAGAACAAACCAATGATGATGTAAAACAAGCCTTATTAAAAACCATAGATATGTTAAAAGCAAATGGACATGAGATTGTTTATAAAGACTTAATGGATTCTACATTTGATGTTGCAGCTTATTATATCATAGCAGCAGCTGAAGCAAGTGCAAATTTGAGTCGTTATGATGGTGTAAGATATGGTAGAAGAAGCGAAAAATGTGATAATCTTAGCCAAATGTATGTAAATAGCAGAAGTGAAGGCTTTGGCGAGGAAGTAAAAAGAAGAATTTTACTAGGAACCTTTGTTTTAAGTAGTGGGTATTATGATGCATACTATATCAAAGCACAAAAGGCTAGAAGATTTATCAAGCAAAAATATGAAGAAATTTTAAATGATTGTGATTTGATTTTTATGCCAGTTGCTCCAAGTGTTGCTTTTGGCTTTAATGATGTTAAAACCCCTATTCAAATGTATTTAGAAGATGTATTTACTATTTCAGTGAATTTAGCAGGACTTGGTGGCATTAGCGTGCCAGTAGGAAAAAATGAAAATGGACTTAATATCTCTGCGCAGCTTATCTGTAAAGCTTGCGATGAACAAACTTTACTAGATGGCGCTTTAAGCTTAGAAGAAATTATTAAAAATAAATAAAGGAAAAATTATGAAAATCATCAAACGCGCTTTGACTTTTGAAGATGTTTTACTAGTTCCTCAATATTCTGAGGTTTTGCCTAAAGAAGTAGATATCAAAACAAAACTTACAAAAAATATTACCTTAAATATGCCTTTAATTTCAGCTGCTATGGATACGGTTACTGAGCATAGAGCAGCTATTATGATGGCAAGACTTGGTGGTATAGGGGTGATCCATAAAAATATGGATATAGCTTCACAAGTTAGAGAGATAAAAAGAGTTAAAAAAAGCGAAAGTGGCGTGATTATGGATCCTATTTACATAGGGGCTAAAGCAAGCGTTAAAGAAGCGCTAGAACTCATGGCTGAATATAGAATTTCAGGAGTTCCTGTGGTAGATGAAAATAAAACCCTAATAGGAATTTTAACTAATCGTGATTTGAGATTTGAAACTAATTTTGATAATTTAGTAGAAAATGTAATGACAAAAATGCCTTTAATCACTGCTAAAAAAGGCTCTACTTTAGATGATGCAGAAAGGATTTTCTCTACTAATAAAGTAGAAAAACTTCCAATCGTAGATGAAAATAATCGTTTAGAAGGTTTGATTACTATAAAAGATTTAAAAAAACGTAAAGAATATCCAAATTCAAATAAAGATGCCTATGGAAGATTAAGAGTAGCTGCAGCCGTGGGTGTAGGTCAGCTTGATCGTGTAAAGGCTTTAGTGGAAGCTGAAGTTGATGTTATAGTAATGGATAGTGCGCATGGACATTCTAAAGGTATTATTGATACATTAAAAGCAATTAAGGCTGAGTTTAATGTGGATGTGATAGTAGGAAATGTTGCAAGTGCTAAAGCGGTTAAAGATTTATGTGAAGCAGGCGCGGACGCTGTTAAGATAGGTATAGGGCCTGGAAGTATTTGTACTACACGCATTGTTTCGGGTGTGGGTGTGCCTCAAATTTCAGCCATAGATGAATGTGCGATAGAAGCAAGTAAATACGGCGTGCCAGTAATCGCTGATGGGGGTATAAAATACTCAGGCGATATTGCAAAAGCTATTGCAGCAGGTGCAAGTAGTGTGATGATAGGTTCACTTTTAGCAGGAACAGATGAGAGTCCAGGTGAGTTATTTACTTATCAAGGAAGACAATATAAGAGTTATCGTGGTATGGGAAGCTTAGGTGCTATGCAAAAAGGAAGTTCAGATAGATATTTCCAAGAAGGTACAGCTCAAGATAAACTTGTGCCTGAAGGTATTGAAGGTAGGGTGCCTTATGTAGGAAGTATAAAAAGTGTAGTGCATCAACTTTTAGGTGGGCTTAGATCTTCTATGGGTTATGTAGGTGCAGTAGATATCAAAGCTTTCCAAGAAAGAGCTGAATTTGTAGAAATCACCGCAGCAGGATTAAAAGAAAGCCATGTGCATGATGTAACTATCACTGCTGAAGCACCAAATTATAAGGTAAGTAATTAATGGAATTTGAAGATCATATCAAACAAGCCGAGCTTTCTTTGGAAAAACTTAATGATAAAGATTTGGACCTTAAAACTTGCGTAGAAATTTATAAAGAAGGTTTAAAAAGTATCAAGCAAGCAAGAACTATGCTTGAAAATGCTAAATTAGAAATCGAGCAAGTAGATGAGTAGTGTTGTAGCTTTACAATTTCCCACTTTGGCTTTGAGTGAATCAAGGCTTGATTATTATCTAAAAGCTGCTAAGGAAAGTGGTGCGAATTTGGTGGTTTTAGGCGAGTATGTTTTAAATAGCTTTTTTAGTGAGCTTAAGAGCATGCCAAAAAGTATGATTAAAGAGCAAAGCCAAAGTAAAAAGGCAAGCTTGATAAAACTTGCTAAAAAGTATGAATTAAACATCATTGCACCGTTCATAAGTGTAGAAAATGATGGTTTAAAAAAACTATGCTTAAAGGTAGGCCCGCAAAATGTAAAAATGTATGAGCAACAAATTTTAATGCCTTATGCACACTGGAATGAAGAAAAATTTTTTAATAATAAAAAAACTGATAAACTTAAACTTTTTACTTTCACGCATGAGGGTTTAAAATGCGCTTTGCTTTTTGGCTTTGAGGCGCATTTTGATATCTTTTGGCAAATGATTATGAAAAAAAAGATAGACTTAGTCATCATTCCTACAGCTAGTACTTTTGAAAGCAATCAAAGATGGCTAGAGCTTTTAAAAACAAGAGCCTTTTTAAACTCAACAAGCATTTTAAGGGTTAATCGCATAGGTAGCCCAAAGCAAGAAAATGATTGGAAATTCTATGGAGATAGCTTTTTTATCAATGCTTTTGGGGAAGTGCAAGAACAACTTGGTGATCAAGAAGAAATGCTTGTGATAGAAGTTAGCAAAGCAAATGAGGCTAGAAATTTATGGGGCTTTGATAAGCTTGTGAAAAATTATGAAGAGTAATCTTTTTAACAAGAAAATATTATTAAAGGTGTATAATGAGAAAAATTTTATTGCAAATTCTTTCTTTTAGTTTTATTTTTATGGGAATTTTTGCTTTAGTTAGGTTTTTGATGATAAAAAATTTAACCAATGAAAGTGAAAATACCTTAATGGTATATGTATATGGACTAGGTCATGATATGAGAACCTTTAGTGCTATTTTTTTACCTCTATTTTTGTGTGGTTTATTTTCTTATATAAGTTTGGTTTTTAAGGATAGAAAATACCACGCTACGGGGGGGGGGTAATCGCTAAATTTTATATTTATCTTTCTAGTTTTTATGTAGCTTTTATAGCTTTTGTTGTTTTAATTTCTGCGTTTATACATTATTATTACTTTCAGCTTTATGCAAGCAAAATTGATATTTTTATTTTTGGTTTAAAAGATGATAATACTAAGGCGATATTATCTATAGTCTTTTCTGATTATCCCATTATAAAAGCATTGTTATTAGCTGTAATTTTTAGCGTATTTTGTTTTTATCTTAATATTAAAATTCTTAGCTTAAAACTAGAGACTATTAAAGTAAAACTAGTATTTTTTGTTTTATTAAACATTTTGCTAATTTATGCTTATGTTATAGCGCTAAGAGGACATTTTACTTATAATGCATTGAGAGCTTCAAATTATGAATTTAGCACCATAAAAGCTTTTAATGAAATTTCTACAAATCCTTTGATGGCTTTTTCATGGGCATATAAAGAGTATAAAAATCAACAAGAATTTAAAAGCGTGGATATAAAACAGCTTAATCAACTAGAAGAAAAGCTTTTTCCTATGTTTGATACTACTTTGATACACCAAAATCATGCTAAAAATCATATTTATATTAATATTATGGAAAGCTTTGGCTTAAATTTAGCTGAGTTTGGCACTGAAAATACTAATCTTTTGGGAAATTTAGAAAAACATTTTGAGCAAGATATTATTTTTACTAGATTTTTATCCAGTGCAAACAATACCATAGAAAGTTTTAATCGTTTGGTTTTTTTAAGTCCAAATATTATTTCAAATGGATTATATCAAAAAGAAAAATTAGCCTTTACGCCTTTGCAAATTTACAAGAATGCAGGGTATAAAATAGTTTTTGTTTATAGTGGTAATGCTTCTTGGTATAATCTTGGCAATTATTTTAAAAATCAAGGTGTAGATGAAATTATAGATGAAAATACACTGATGCAAGATTTTCCACAAGCTAGAAAAACAAAACATAAATACGGTATAGCCGATGAGTTTATGTATAAAAAAATATATTCTATATTTGAAAATGCTAAAAATCCTACGTTAGTTATTTCTCTTAGTATTTCCACTCATAGACCTTATATACACAAAAGCAAAACACAACTTATCGATGAGAATGCTTTAGATAAAAAGATATTAAATCAATTTATTATCGGTGATTTTATAGGTGCTTTAAATGCTTATGCGTATGCAAATGATGAATTTGGAAAATTTTTAGATCGCATAAAAGAAAGTAGTTTTGGGGAAAATATTATTATTGCTGCTACAGGTGATCATAGATTTAGAGATATTAAAATGGATATAAAATCCCAAAAAGCTTTTGCTTATAGTGTACCTTTTTATTTATATCTTCCAAAGTATTTAAAAAATGATATTTATTATGATAAAAATCGTGTGGGTTCGCATAAGGATATTTTTCCAACGCTTTATAATCTTACTCTTAGTGATACAAAATATTTAAGTTTAGGAGGAAGAGATATATTAGCACCTATAAAAAACGAAAAGCTAGAATTTGGTTTTAATGAGCTTGTTTGGATTGATCAAAATGGAGTGTATGATGGAAATAATGGTTATTATTTTGAAAATAATACTAGTATAAAAGATACAAATAAGGCTTTTGAGTTAGATTTATATCATAAAAATTTTTCAAAAAATTATAAAGACTTGTTTCAAAAGCAATTAAATTATAGACTAATTAATCTTAAAACATCAAACAATGGTGATTAGATTTTATTTATAAAGATTTTTTATATTTTATTTTTAGTAAATAAATGATAGAATTTTGCCTTAAATTTTCAAAAAATTTGAGGCAAGAATGCAAAAAATTCATTTTATAGGTATAGGTGGTATTGGAATTTCAGCTTTGGCGAGATTTTTAAAAGAACAAGGCTTTAAGATTAGTGGTTCTGATATCAAAGAAAGTAAAATCACAAAAGAATTAGAAAAAGAAGGTATAAATATAAAAATTCCTCATCATAAAGACAATGTCAAAGATGTGGATTTAGTGGTGTATTCAGCTGCTATCAAAGAAGACAATGAAGAATTAATTAGTGCAAAAAAACAAAACATCACAACACTTTCAAGAAAAGAAGCCTTGCCTATGATTTTAAAAGACAAGAGAGTTTTTGCAGTTGCGGGAGCTCATGGCAAAAGCACAACTTCAAGCATTTTAGCAAGCTTGATAGAAGCCTCTGTGATTATTGGTGCGGTGCTAAAAGAAAGTGGCACTAATATGCTTTATAAAGAAAGTGAAAATCTCATCTTTGAAGCTGATGAGAGTGATAGTTCTTTTTTAAATTCAAATCCTTATTTAGCTATAGTGACTAATGTTGAAGCAGAACATTTAGATCATTATGGAAACGATCTTGCAAGATTACACAAAGCTTATGAAGACTTTTTGCATTTGTCTAAAATTCAAGTGATTAATGCTGAAGATGAGTTTTTATCAAGTTTAAATTTAAATAATGCAAAAAAGCTTTATCCAAGTAAAGATATCACAAATATTTATATGAAAGTAGAAAATTTTAAGCCAAAAACCTATTTTACGCTTAAAGATTTAGGTGAATTTAGTGTTTTTGGTATGGGTGAGCATGTAGCGATGGACGCTGCTTTGGCTATTTTGGCTGCGAGTGAATTTATAAATATAGAAGAGCTAAAAACTAAGCTTTTAAAATATCAAGGGATTAAAAAAAGATTTGATATTTTGTTTGCAAATGAAAATATGGCTTTGATTGATGATTATGGACACCATCCAACAGAAATCAAAACAACACTTAAAGCAGCAAGTGAGTATGCAAGGCTAGCTGGATATGAAAAAATCATAGCTATTTTTGAGCCTCACCGTTATACGCGTTTAAGTGCAAATATAGAGTATTTTAGCGAGGTTTTAGCAAATGTTGATGAGCTTTATATTTTACCTGTGTATGCAGCAGGGGAAGCTAAGATAGAAATTAATATGCAAAAATACTTTCCAAAAGCTAAATTTATAAAAGAAATCAAAAGAGAAGAAAATGCTATTTATCTTGATGATGAGTTGATTGAAAATGGTTTGGTAATTGGCTTTGGTGCGGGAGATATAAGCACAAAGCTCAGGGGCAAGTATGTTTAAGATTTTTTTATATATCTTAGCTTTTTTTGCGATTTTGCTTTTTTTCATTTTTTTGCGTAAAAAAATAGGCAAGATTAGTAATTATCTTTTGATTTTAGTCTTGATTTTAATGATTGCTTTTGCGATTAAATTTGAGCTAAGTGCTACAAGAAGTGGGGTTTTAAAAAAAGAAACACTCAATGCATTTTTACAAGGACAAAGTCTAATTTGCAAAGATATTAATGTCACTAAAGAGTATTTTAACTTTGAGCATGGAACACAAAGTTTTATTTCAAATGGTAAAAATAAACAATTTAAAGCCTATGTTTTTGATATAAAAGATTGCAAGGTAGATAAATAATGCAAGAGCAATTTTTTAAAAAGCTAGATTTAGATGGCTATATAGAAGACTTTAAAGGGCTTTTTGCAAGAGATAAAGAAATTTTTTTACAAGGTGATAGCAAGCTTCATTATAAAAGGATTAACGAACTTTCGTTGATTGATTTTAATCCTCCGCCTATGATAGAAGAGTTAAATAGTGCTTTAACTCATCTTAGCAAGCAAGGAATTTTACATTTAAGCCAAAGCTTTGAATTTATTAAAATCTGTATGTATTTTAGTTACTTAAAGGGCTTAAAATTTGAAGAAAGTTTAAAAGAGTGGCTTTTAAAAATAGAAATTCCACAGGCTATTTTGGAGCTTTTTGAGTATTTTGATGAAAAGGGTGAGATTAAAGAAAGTGTTGATGAAAGACTTGTTAATCTAAATTTAGCTCTAAAAATGAAAAAAGAAAGCTTGGTAGCTGAGTTTAAAAAACTTACCTATACTAAAAATCTTAGCGCTTATTTAATTGATACGCAAATTCATCTTATCAATGGTATGGAAGCTTTGCTTTTACGTGGCGGGTTTAATCATGTCTTAAAAGCAAAAATCATAGGTAGAAGTAGCGGCGGTGGATTTTATGTGGTGCCTTTAAGTGTAGAAAAAATCCAAAGTCAAATAGATGAAATCAAAGATGCCAAAGAAGAAATTTTTTATGAATATGCTAAAAAAATCAGTTTGATTTTTTATAAAAATTTGATGTTTTTGAAATTTATTAATAATGCTTTTGATTTATTTGATCATTATAGTGCTAGAGTTATGATGGCTAAAAAACATGATTATGAGTTTGTTTTAGCTGATAGTTCTAATAATTTAAGCTTATATAACTTCGCACATCCGGCTTTAAAAAATGCAAAAAGCGTTAATATAGAGTTTAATAAAAAAGTTTTAATCATCACAGGTGTAAATGCGGGTGGTAAGTCTATGCTTTTAAAAGGAATTTTAAGTGCAGCTTTACTTGCAAAGCATTTGCTTCCTATGAAAATTAACGCACAAAAAAGCCAAATAGGGAATTTCAAAGAATTTGATGCGATTTTAGAAGATCCACAAAATGTAAAAAATGATATTTCTACTTTTGCAGGAAGAATGTTGCATTTTTCTAAGCTTTTGGGTAAGAAAAATGTTTTATTAGGGGTTGATGAGATAGAGCTTGGGACAGATTTTGAAGAAGCTGCGTGTTTATATACTGAGCTTATTTCTAAGCTTTTAGAGCAAGATAATAAAATCATCATTACAACCCACCACAAACGCCTTGCTATGCTTTTGGCCAAAAATTCACAAGTAGAACTCATCGCTGCTTTGTATGATGAGGAACTATCACGCCCAAAATATGAGTTTTTAAAAGGCACCATAGGTAAATCTTATGCATTTGAAACGGCTTTAAGATATGGTATAAGTGCAAATTTAGTGCAAAATGCTAAAAAGCTATATGGAGAAGATAAAGAAAATTTAGAAGAAATGGTAAGTAAAAATATCAATCTTGAACTTTCTTTACGCAAGAAAAATGAAGAACTTGAGAAAAAAGAAGCTAAGGTAGATGAAATTTTACTTTCACTCAAAGATCAAAAAGAAAAAAATGAGCAAGAATTTAAAAAGCTTGTTTCTAATTTAGAGTTTAAATATCACAAAGCCATAGAAGAAGCTAAAAAAACAATAAATCTAAAAGATATTAAAGAAAAACAAAGAAGTTTAAACAAAGCTAATGAGCTTAAAAAAAGCATTGTTTTACCAAGTATGGAGCAAAATGAAGAACTTAGAGTTGGGGATTTTGTAAAATATGAAAAAATCAAAGGTAAAATCACTGCAATTTCAAAAAATGATGCGATGATTCAAAGCGATGGTTTAAGTTTGCGTGTGCCTTTAAAGCTTCTTAAAAAAAGCAATCAAACTCCTACACAAAAGGTAAAATCAAGTGTCAATATAACCCGTCCAAGTGCTTTAAATATGACTTTAGATTTACACGGCTTAAGAAGTGATGAGGCGCTTGAAAGATTAGATAAATTTATCTCTGATGCTTTGATAGTAGGTTTTGATGAGGTGATAGTTTATCATGGTATAGGTACAGGAAAATTAGCTTTTGCGGTAAAAGAGTTTTTAAAAGCTCACAAAAGTGTAAAAAGCTTTAATGACGCTCCGATTAATCAAGGTGGTTTTGGTGCTAAGGTGGTTAAGCTTTAAGTAAAATTATAGTAAAACCTTTAAAACAATAATGAGGTTTATTAAATGAAACAAGTGATGATTTTAAGTGGAGCAGGTTTATCCGCTCCAAGTAGTATAAAGACTTTTAGAGCTAGTGGTGGACTTTGGGAAGAGCATGAAGTGATGGAAGTTTGCTCTGCAACTGGCTTTAGAAAAAATCCTAAAAAAGTTTTGGGATTTTATAATAAAAGAAGAAAAGAACTAGCTAGTGTTAAGCCAAATCACGCACATAAAATCATCGCTTTATTAAAACAAAAATTTCCAAAACAAATTAGCATTTTAACGCAAAATGTAGATGATTTGTTAGAGCGAGCTGGCTGTGAAGAAGTGGTGCATTTGCATGGCTTTTTACCTGAACTTAGGTGTTTAGAGTGTGAAAATATTTTTAACATAGGCTATGAAAGTAGTGATGATAAAATTTGTCCTAAATGTCAAAGCAAAAGTGTAAGGCACAATATCGTGATGTTTGAAGAAATGGCACCAAATTATAAGATTTTATATGAAAAATTACAAAATTGTGATTTATTTGTATGTATAGGCACAAGTGGGCAGGTTTTACCCGTGGGAGAGTATGCAAGAGTATGTAAGCAAAGTATATTAAACAATCTTGATGAGGATAAATATTTAGAAAGTAATTTTACTAAAGTTTATATAGAAGATGTTTGCTCGGCTATTGATAAAATCAAAACTGATATAGAAAATTTCTTGGAAGAAAAATGCTAGAAGTAATCTTACAAGGTATAGTTTTGGGTATGGGCGTGTCTGTACCTTTTGGACCCGTGAATATTTTGATCTTAAATACTGCTTTATCTTCTTTTAAAAATGCCTTTTGTGTGGGGCTTGGTGCTTTAAGTGCTGATGTATTTTTTTTGATTTTGATCCAATTTGGACTTTTAGGCTTTGCAAATAATGAAATTTTTAATAAAATACTAGCTGTTTTTGGCTTTTTCTTTTTGAGTTTTATGGTATTTTTAATGCTAAGAAAAACAAGAAAAGTCGATCTTAACAAGGTAAATAAAACACATCCTTTAAAAGGTTTTAGTAAAGGATTTTTCTTAAATGTTACAAATCCTTATGTTATAGGCTTTTGGGTGAGTGTAGCAGGGCTTAGTATGCAGAGTAAAAACTCTTTTGCTTTGCTTTTTGGTTTGGTGGGTTTTATTGTATTTTGGATTTTTACTCTATCGTTTTTTGTGTCTAAATTCAAAGCCCTTGTGAAAAATAAACATATATTTTACATTAATCTTTTTTCAGCGTTTATTTTAGAGTATTTTGCTCTTTCTATGCTGTATAAAGCTTTTATAGGATAAAACATGCAAGTAGTTGAAATTTTTAAAGAATTAAGTAAATTTAAATCCATCACTCCAGATGATGATGGAGCGTTAAATTATATCGCAGTGGAGTTAAGTGATTTTGAAGCTTTTTTTATAGAAAAAGAAGGTGTGAAAAATCTTTTGCTGACTAAAAAATTTAGTGATGATGGGGAACATTTGGCTTTTGGTGGGCATGTGGATGTAGTGCCTGCGGGAGAGGGTTGGAGTAGTAATCCTTTTGAGCCTTTAGAAAAAGATGGGTTTATTTATGTAAGAGGCGCGCAAGATATGAAAAGTGGTGTGGCTGCTTTTATGTGTGCGGTTAAGGAAGTGGAAAATTTCAAAGGAAGAATTTCGCTGATTTTAACAAGTGATGAAGAAGGCGAGGCTAAATTTGGTACGCTTGAAGTGCTTAAATTTATGCAAGAAAAAGATATGTTACCTGATTTTGCTGTGGTTGCTGAGCCAACTTGTGATAAAAAATTTGGAGATAGTATTAAAATAGGGCGTCGTGGCTCTATCAATGCAAAATTACTCATCAAAGGCAAGCAAGGTCATGTAGCATACCCACAAAAATGCATTAATCCTGTGCATAATTTTGCTTTTGCTTTGAAATTTTTAGCAGGATTTGATCTTGATCCAGGCGATGAGGTATTTGCACCATCTAAAATTGTTATTACTGATATACGCGGTGGTATGGAAGTGTGCAATGTAACTCCAAATGATTTAAAACTGATGTTTAATGTAAGAAATTCTCCACAAACTAGCTTAGAAGATGTAAAAGCTTATGTAGAAAAGACTTGTGAAGGACTTGATTATGAATTAAGCATAAATCAAAGCTCAAAGCCTTTTTTAACACAAAGTGATTCTAAAATCGTACAAAAACTAAATGAAAGTGTGCAAAAAATCACCCAAATAGTACCAGAACTTAATACCAAAGGTGGCACAAGTGATGCAAGATATTTTGCTGAGTTTGGTGTGAAGGTAGTAGAATTTGGCGTGTGTAATGAGAGAATTCATGCCATTGATGAGAGAGTGAGTGTAGAAGAGCTCGAAAAATTGTATTTGGTTTTTAAAGACTTGATAGAAAATTTTTAAAGGTTTAGAATGATTGAGGAAATTTTAAAAGATAGTGATTACAAGCTAGATCTATTTAGTAAAAAAGCTATTGCTGAATTGGAAACTAAAATTATAGTTAAAACAAACAAAAATAATCAAATTATATACTATACTAATTGTCTTATCCGCGATAAAGAAATTAAACTCACGCCAGAAGAAATTGTGCGTCAACTTTATATCGATAAACTTTTAAATGAATATAACTATCCTAAAGATATGATAAAAATTGAATTTGGTGTGCATTTTGGACGCGAAGTAAAAAGAGCTGACATTGTGATAATGGATAAAATCCAAATTACAACCCCATATATTATTATAGAAGTAAAAAAGCCAAAGTTGAAAGATGGTAAAGAGCAGTTAAAAAGTTATTGTAATGCTACAGGTGCAACTATGGCAGTGTGGTGTAATGGTAAAGAAATTAGTTATTATCATAGAAAAGATCCAAATTATTTTGAATCTATTCCAAATATTCCTGCATCAAACCAGACATTACCAGATCTGTTGAAAGTAAAATTTACCTTCGATGATTTGATCAAAGAAGATATTTTAAAAAGTCAAAAGCGAAGTTTAAAGAATTTAGTTACAGAAATGGAAGATGAGGTGTTGGCAAATGCCGGAGTTGATGTATTTGAAGAATGTTTTAAACTTATATTTATAAAACTTTTTGATGAATTAGATGGCGCAAGAGATAGAACAAAGAGTTTAGAGTTTAGAAATTATGGAGAATCTGATTCTGAACTTAAGCAAAAAATAGAAAATCTCTTTGATAAAGCAAAGAAAAAATGGGAAGGTGTATTTAATAATGATGAGAAAATTAAACTTTCTCCTTCACACCTAAGTGTGTGTGTGTCATCATTGCAAAATACAAAGTTATTTAACTCAAATTTAGAAGTGATTGATGATGCTTTTGAATATCTAGTGAATAAATCCTCAAAAGGTGAAAAAGGGCAATATTTTACTCCGCGTTATGTAATAGATATGTGCGTAAAAATGCTAAACCCTAAAAAAGATGAAAGTATGATAGATACTGCAAGTGGAAGTTGTGGATTTCCGATACATACTTGTTTTTATGTGTGGCGTTCAATTTATAAAGAAAGAGGTATAGAAGCAAGTCATCTCTTTACAGCCGAAGAAAAGATTTCTGAGTGTCAAGACTATGTAAAAGAAAAAGTGTTTGGTATAGATTTTGATGAAAAAAGCGTGCGCGTATCAAAAATGCTTAATCTAATCGCAGGCGATGGGCATACGAATGTCTTGTATTTAAATTCCATTGACTTTGATAGATGGGATGAATGGGTAAGAGATGATGAAGATTGGCAAGATGTGTATTTTGAGGGATTTAAACGCTTAAAAAAATTAAGAGCTACTAAAAACCAAAATAGGGATTTTAATTTTGATATTTTAATGGCAAATCCACCTTTTGCTGGAGATATAAAAGAAAGTAGAATTTTAGCTAGATATGAGTTAGGCAAAAAAGAAAATGGCAAACCTCAAAGTAAAGTAGGAAGAGATATTTTATTTATTGAACGAAATTTAGATATGTTAAAGCCTGGTGGTAGAATGGCTATTGTATTACCACAAGGGCGTTTTAATAATTCAAGTGATAAATATATAAGAGAATTTATCGCACAAAAGGCTAGAATATTGGCAGTCGTAGGACTTCATGGAAATGTCTTTAAGCCACATACTGGGACAAAAACAAGTGTATTGTTTTTGCAAAAATGGGATGATAAATTATGTCCAAAGTGCGAGGATTATAATATCTTCTTTGCTACGATGAGTGAGCCTAGCAAGGATAATTCAGGCGAAAAGATTTATTATCCACTTTTAGATTCTCATGATCATTTAGTAGTAAAACATGATTTATTTCATCCGCATTTAGAAGGAGATGAACCTATAAAACAAAAAGATGAAAGCCAAGAAGATTTTGATAAAAGAATGCAAGAATATAGGTTAAATGTAGAAAAATACAAAGACTTGCAAAAAGATGGCATAGCTGAAGCTTTTATTGAATTTGCAAAGAGTGAAAATTTGAGTTTTTGGAGGTTATAATGGCAAGCAATAAATCAATGTTAAGTTCAGATGAAATAACCAATATATTAAAAGAAAAACAAAAAAATATTAAATATGATACAAAAGATTGGTCTATTGAGTTAGTATTAAGCAAATTTCATAAACAGACAGAAAAAAATCAAACTGAAATTAATATACCATTTTATCAAAGAGGATTTGTTTGGACATCAGATCAAATATCTAAATTGATTGAAACAATTTTATTAGGATTACCATTGCCTTTGATTTTTTTAGAGCAAACAGATGATGGGTTGCTTGAAGTGATTGATGGATCACAGAGAATAAGAGCTTTGGATAAATTTTTTAACAATGAACATAAATTAAATAAATTAGAAATTTTGGGTGATTTTAATGGTATGAAATTTGAAGATTTTCCACCTTCGATTCAGCGAAAAATGAAAGATAGTTCATTGAGAATTATTGTATTAGAATCCAATGAAGAAGAAAATGCCAAGGATATTGCAAACAAAATATTTGAGCGCATTAATACAGGAGGAACAAATGCTACAGCTATGGAAGCAAGAAAAGGATCAAATTACGGTAAATTTGTTGAATTTGTTTATAGTGAATGTTCTACTGAAGAATTTGAAAATATAGCTAAACTTGGAAAAACAGCTTCTTTAAGGGGGTATCAGCAAGAGCTTATTATTAAGTTTTTTGCTTATTATGATTTATATATTAAAAATAACAAAATAGAATTTAATGAAACTATAAATGCTGTGCTTGAAAATTATATGAAAGAAAAAAATAAGAGTTTTGATAATGATGATAAAAACAAAGACGAGCTTCTAACATTATTTAAAAATGTAATCAAGATTATAGAAAGATGTAAGATTACAGAAAATGATTTTTACAAATTAAGAAAAAAAGATAAGCTTTTGCCTATTATGTTAGCAATTGCAATTTATATTAAGGATAATCCAAATTATGCTAATAAAACCTTTAATGTTTGGTCTCAAGATTTTATAAGCAAATCAAACAACAGTAGCTTACAAACTCTTAATAATAATATTATGTTAATCTTAGATAGTTTAAAGCAATAAAGTCATGGAATCTTGGACAATATATAAAGAACAAAAAAGTTTTTTAAAAGATTTGTTAAAAGATATGGAAACGATGGATAAAGGAAACAATAATGCTTTTTATAATAAATATGCACAATCAATGAAATCAAAGTTTGTGATTATGCTCTATACAATGCTAGAAAGTGTAGTTATGCAAAGTTTGCAAGATATTTTTGATCATATTAAACAAAATAAAATCAGTTTTTATGATTTACATGATAATATGAAGAAGATTTATTTCCGAGCAAAAATTAAAAATAAAGAAAGACATTTCAACGCTATTGTTGCAGATAATTTAATTGAGGTAATAGAACAATTAAACAATGGTATGGTAGAAATTAATTTAAAAAAAGATTTCAACAGCGAAAACCCATTTAATGCTGGCTCTTTAAATTATAAGAATGTTAAAGATAATATCCTCGCGATACTGATGTCATCAGATAGTATTGATAGCAATATAAATAAATTTAATAAATATTTTAAAATTAATATTCAAGAGATAATTGGAGCAAATACCAAAGATAGAAACAAACTTGCTCATGGAGAAAAAAGTTTTCAAGATTTTGGAAGCAATATAACTGTAGATGATTTAAAAAAAAGATATATCAGTATTATTATATTTTTGCATAAATATCTAAAAAATATAGAATACTATATTATTAACAAAGGCTATAAAAATGCTTAACCAGACTTTGCAGGAAAAATACCCGCATTTAGAAATTAGCGTATTAAAGCTTAGTGAAGTTCAAAAGGATAATGAGAGTAAAAGAATAGATTCTGAGTTTTTCAAGAAAGAATATTTTGATGCTATGGAGACTATACAATTAAATCAAGTTGAATATTTGGGCGATAATATGAAATTTAATTCTCGGTATTCGCAACCGAAATATGACGAGACAAGCAAGATGAAAGTTATCAATAGTCAATATATTAGGAATGAATATATTGACTATGAAAATGCAAAAAGTGGGTATGGAAAAATTGTTCCAAAAGAATCTGTATTGATAAATGCAACAGGTGTAGGAACTTTAGGTAGAGTATTTATCAATATACTTGATTTTGATTTTAGTATAGATAGTCATATTAATGTTATTGTTGTTAAAGATAAAACATATTTAAACCCTTGTTTTTTGACTATTTTTCTGCAAAGTTATTATGGTCAGATTCAAATAATCAGATATTATAGTGGAACTTCCGGGCAAATTGAAATTTATCCTAGAGATTTTAATTATTTTAAAATCCCCATTCTTCCTATAGAATTTCAGTTAGAAATTGAAAAAATGGTAAAAGATTCTCACAAAGCATTAGAAGAAAGTAAGGAGTTATATAAAAAAGCAGAGGAAACTCTATACTTTGAGTTGGGGATTGATGTAAAAAATCCATTGCAAAGTTTTCTAGATTCTAAAATAGATTATTCTGCAAAATCACTCAATATCTCTATACGCACTCTAAAAGAATCTTTTCTAAAAACAGGAAGATTGGATTCTGAATATTATCAAAGCAAATACGAAGACATAGAAAAATTTATAAAATCTTATCCAAATGGATATGATAGCTTTTCAAACATTATAAACAATAAAGACGCAAATTTTACTCCTAAAAATAATGAAAATTACAGTTATATAGAGCTTGCGAATATAGGCAATAATGGCAATATTAGTGAGCCAATTAGTGATTTTGGGAAAAATTTACCCACAAGAGCAAGAAGAATGGTATGCAAGGGAGATGTAATTGTTTCAAGTATCGAAGGCAGTTTATCAAGTTGTGCTTTAATCACCCAAGAATTTGACAAGCATTTAGTTTCAACAGGATTCTTTGTATTAAATTCAAAATTATTAAATGGTGAAACTTTGCTTGTAATGTTTAAAAGTCAAATGTTTCAAGAATATTTAAAGAAATTTCCAAGCGGAACAATACTTTGTGCAATAAATAAAGAAGAGTTGTCTAAAATCCTTATCCCTAAAATAGATCCTACAACTCAAGAAAAAATTGCAAAATATATACAAGAAAGCTTTAATTTAAGGAAAAAATCTAAACAATTATTGGATAATGCAAAAATTAAAGTAGAAGAGCAAATACAAGGAAAAACATGATTATTAATGGGCAAAAGCTTGAGTTAAAAGAGCTTAGATTTATGGATTATGTTAAAGAAAAGCAATTAAAAATAGAATTTATTGCTTTAGAATTAAACGGAGAAATTATCCCAAGGGATAAATTTGAAAATTTAATTTTAAAAGAAAATGATAAAGTAGAGATTGTTACTTTTGTAGGTGGTGGTTGATGAGAATTAAATTTAATGGTAGTATGATAAACACGCATTTTAAAAACACTTTGGAATTTTTTCAAAGTGTGAGTAAAAATGAAAATGATGTATGGATAGTCAATGGTTTTGCAACAAAAGAAAGTTTGGATCTAAAAGAAAATGATGAGCTTTTTTGTATAGAAAAAAATACTTTACCACCATATGAAGCTCTTGATGCTATGATGAGGGCAAGACATACTCCAAAACTTCATGATAAGCTTAAAAAGGCAAGTGTGGCAGTGTGTGGGCTTGGTGGACTTGGCTCGCATATAGCTATAAATTTAGCAAGAAGTGGGGTTGGTAAGCTTCATTTGATTGATTTTGATGTGGTTGAGCCAAGTAATCTTAACCGTCAAGCTTATATGGTGGAAGATTTGGGTAAATTTAAGGCTGAAGCTTTAAAAGATCAAATCACTAAAATTAATCCTTTTATAGAAGTATTTGCACAATTTTTAAAAATAGAAAAAGAAAATATAGCCGAACTTTTTACAAATGATGATATTGTTTGTGAAGCCTTTGATAGTGCAAAATATAAAGCTCTTTTAGCACAAAATTTTCACCAACATTATCCTCAAAAAACATTAATTTGTGCTTCTGGTTTAGCAGGATATGGCGATAGCAACAGTATACAAACAAGAAAAATTGCAAAAAACTTTTATGTTTGTGGTGATTTAAAAAACGAGGCAAAGGTAGGCAATGGACTTATGGCACCGCGTGTAAATATTTGCGCAGGACATCAAGCAAATTTAGTTTTAGAACTTTTAGCGAGCGAGTAATGGAAAAATTAAAAATAGGAAAATATGAGTTTAATTCTAGGTTTATTTTAGGTTCTGGGAAATTTTCTTTTGAGCTTATAAAATCAGCCATTGAAGAAGCAAAAGTTGAGATTATCACCTTAGCTTTGCGTAGGGTAAATGATAAAGGCATAGAAAATATACTTGATTTTATCCCAAAGCATATTAAGCTTTTACCAAATACTTCAGGTGCAAGAAATGCTAATGAGGCATTGCGTATAGCAAGACTTGCAAGAGAGCTTGGTTGTGGAGATATGATTAAGGTTGAAGTAATTAGCGATAGTAAATATTTATTACCGGATAATTATGAAAGTATAAGAGCAGTAGAACTTTTAGCAAATGAGGGTTTTACACCTTTAGTTTATATGTATCCTGATTTATATGCAGCACGTGCTATGGCTAATGCAGGAGCCGCTGCTATAATGCCTCTTGGAGCTCCTATAGGAAGCAATAAAGGCTTAAAAACTAAAGAATTTATACAAATTTTACTTAATGAAATTAGCTTACCTATTATAGTAGATGCAGGTATAGGAAATCCAGCACAAGCTTGTGAAGCCATGCAAATGGGAGTAAGTGCAGTGATGGCAAATACCGCCATAGCTCAAGCTAAAGATGTAGCAAAAATGGCAAAGGCTTTTGCTTTGGCTATAGAGGCAGGATATAATGCGTATTTAGCAGGTATAGCAATTGAAAGTACGCCAAGTGCAAGCTCGCCTTTGAGTGGTTTTTTAAGAGATTAAAATGCAAAAATATCCTCATATGCAAAGTATTGAAAGTGAAATTTTAACCAAGGTTTTAAAAGAAGTTGAAATTTTTGATGAAAGTAAATTTAGCGCTTTTGATGTAAAACAAGCTTTAGCTAAAGATTATCTTAACTTAGAAGATTTAAAAGCCTTGCTTTCAAGCACAGCGGAAGATTTTATAGAAGATTTGGCGCAAAAATCAAGCAAGATTACTCAAAAATATTTTGGAAATTCCATTTTGCTTTTTACACCTTTATATCTTTCTAATTTTTGCAATAGCAAATGTACTTATTGTGGATTTCAAAAAGGAAATAACATTAAAAGAGCTAAGCTAAATGAGGCTGAAATTCACAAAGAAATGCAAGAGATTAAAAAAAGTGGTTTGGAAGAAATTTTACTCTTAACAGGTGAGGGTAGGGAGTATGCTAGCGTAGAATATCTTGCCAAAGCTTGTGAGATAGCAAAAGAGTATTTTAAAGTCGTTGGGATTGAAGTTTATCCTATGAATGTAGATGAGTATGCACTGCTTCATGAAAAGGGTTGTGAATATGTAAGTGTTTATCAAGAAACTTACAATCAAAAAACTTATTCTAAAATTCATATTGAAGGTGAAAAAAGTGTATTTGAGTATCGCTTTCATGCGCAAGAGCGAGCGTTAAAAGCGGGTATGAGAGGGGTTGCTTTTGGAGCTTTACTTGGTATAGATGATTTTAGAAAAGATGCTTTTGCCACGGCATTGCATGCGTATTTTTTACAGCAAAAATACCCTCATGCTGAAATAGCTTTATCTATCCCTAGATTAAGACCTATTATTAATAATAAAAAAATTCATCCAAAAGATGTAAGCGAAACAAGACTTTTGCAAGTTTTATGTGCTTATAGATTGTTTTTACCTTTTGCAGGTATTACGATTTCTACGCGTGAAAGAGCAGGATTTAGAGATGGGGTTATTAAACTTGGAGCTACTAAAATGAGTGCAGGTGTGAGCGTGGGAGTGGGTGAGCATCAAGGTGATAAAAAAGGCGATGATCAGTTTCAAATTAGTGATATGCGTAGTGTTGATGAGGTTTTAGCTATGTTAAAAAATGCAAATTTGCAAGCTATAATGAGCGATAGTATTTATGTGGGATAAAAAAGTCATTGCTATTAGCGATAGTCAAAATACCCAAGGAGATTTTTTAAATTTTATTGAAAAACTAAGTCAAAGTAGTATTGATGCTTTGGTGCTTAGAGAAAAACATTTAGATGAGTTAGAATACGCTAAATTAGCCAAAGAAGTATTAAAAATTTTTAATAAAACTCAAAAGATTTGCTTTTTGCATTATCATTATGAAGTTTGTTTAAAATTAAATCATCAATTTTTTCATGCTCCTTTATTTGTTTTACAAAATTGCCTACAAAGCTATAAAAAATTTGAGCTTTTGGGTGCTTCTATCCATTCTAAAGAAGAATTAGATTTAGCTTATAAGCTTAAAGTAAGTCATGCTTTTTTTGGACATGTATTTAAAAGTTCTTGTAAGGTTGATTTAGCTCCAAAAGGTATTAAGAATTTAAAAGATTTGTTAGAAGTTTCAAAAATACCCATTTATGCCATAGGTGGCATAAATACTCAAACTATAAAACACTTAAAAGATTTAAATTTAGCAGGTGTGTGTATAAGAGAAGCTTTGTATAAAAGTGAAAATGTAAAAAAATATATTTTAAGATGTAAAGACCTTTTAGTCCAAAAGGACTAAAAGATTATAACCAGAAGAAATATGCAATTATTGCAAGGCTAATTGAACAGAATATATTTAGTATAATTCCTACTCTTACCATTTCTTGTTGTTTGATATGGCCAGTACCAAAAACTATAGCATTTGGTGGTGTAGCAACTGGTAGCATGAAAGCACAAGAAGCGCCAATAGCAATAATCAAAGCAAGTCCTAAAGCAGGAACACCTAAAGTATCTGCTATAGAGATAAACAAAGGCACAAGCAAGGCTGCTGAAGCAGTATTTGAGGTAAATTCTGTTAAGAATACTATAAAAAATGCTATGATTAAGCCTATAACAAATAAATGTCCATTTTCTATAAATGAAATAATGGTATCAGCCATAACCTTGCTAGCACCTGAATCCTTTAACACTACACTTAGAGTAATACCTCCACCAAAGAGCATTAACACGCCCCAATCAGTATTTTTTTGTACATTTTTCCAATCAATCACTTTAAATGCACATACTAAAACAGCTGCAAGCAAGGCAATAATTGCATCAAGATTTGCTATTTTATGTCCAAAAATACTTGTGATGATAGGACCTATATTACCACTAAAAATCCAAGATAGCGCAACCACTAAAAAGATTATTAAAGTGATGATTCTAGGTCTTGTAAGTTCTATATTTTCAGTGTGTAAATCAACTTGTAGATTAAATCTTGGTTTAAACATAAAATACAAAATCAAAATCATTGCAGGTAAAAAGATTAAAACAATAGGAATACCATATTTTAACCATTGTGCAAAACTAATGTGTAATTGAGTAGCAACAATAGCATTTGGTGGAGTTCCTACTATAGTGCCTATACCACCTATGCTTGCACTAAAAGCTATACCTAAAAGAATGAAAACATAGGTATTTCTATCTTTTTGTGGATCAAGTGAAGCTAACATACCTATAGCAAGCGGAAGCATCATGGCTGCGGTTGCAGTATTACTCATCCACATAGATAAAAATGCAGTAGTGATAAAAATATATAAACTTGATAAACCTAAATGTCCTTTTGCTAGGGTTAAAATTTTATGTGCAATTAGCTTATCTAGCTTTTGATGATGCATGGCTGCTGCTAGAGCAAAACCGCCAAAAAATAAAAAGATATTAGAATCAGCAAACCCTGTTAAAGCCTTAGCAGTAGGTAATAATCCTAAGATGGCTGCTAAAACAGGTACTAAAATAGCTGTAATAGTAACATGCAAAGCTTCGCTAAGCCACAATATAGCGATAAAGATCAACAGGGATAATCCTTGGTTTACCTTAGTTTCGCCAAAAGGGGAGAAATAAAGCAAAGCGATAAACAACACTAAATCAGCAATAACTATAAGTGTTTTTGTGTTTGAACTCATTTAACAACTCCTTTAAAATATTGTAGTTTTGTAACATATTCTAAATGAATTTTCTTTTAAATATTAATTTTTATATAATTTTTTTTTACAAAATTATTTTTGTGTGAAAAAAAGTAATTTTTAGTAAAATTCATTTGTTTTTGGTATAATTTTTGCTGATTAAAAATCATCTTAATCAAAAAGATGATTGCTTTTAAGGAAAGATAATGTTTAAAAAAATGTTCGTATGTATTTTAGCTTTGTTTTTTGGCGCTTGTACTATAAACCCTAAAAATCAAGGTGTAGCTAAGGTTAATGAAGTTATAAAAATCCAAGCACAGTGTTATAATCCTTCTGATTCTAAAGCATATGAAGCAAAAATTAAAGGTCTTGTGTATATTAGTGATGTAGGACTTAAGTATTGTACAAATAAAAGAACAATTGATAAAAGTGCTTCTTTGAAAAAAGTTTATATTCATAGAGTGTATGATTTAAATGAGAATTTGAAATATTCTTCTTCTAATGGAAATAATTATTATATTAATGAAAATTTTAACTACTATTTTTATGTGTTTTTAAAAGAAGAATTAGAAAATAGAGGTATAGTAGTGGTTGAAAATACACAAGATTCTCCTTATGTTTTAAGAGTAGATTTGAGTTTTAATGATTTTTATTCTAAATTTGATTCTAATTCTTTATTTTCAATTATTGCTAGTCAGCTAACATTAAAAGATATTAACACTAATAAAACTATTAACATTAAAACTAAACAAGAAGTTAAAGGTTTTTATAATATTAAAGATCTGCCTTTCTTCACTCAGCTTCTTATAAAGCAAGTAGCTAATAAATCTGCAGATATTATCAGCTCTTTGTGAGGTGTTTTAGTTGCCATGGATTTTCCTTTGCGAGCTTTTGTCCAGCTTGCAAGGAAGAGCTTTTAGAATATTCTTTAGGTATAAGAGAACTTGATAAAGGTTTTAAGGTTTATTATTTTTATCAATATGAACAAATTAAACATCTAATTTATTTTAAACACAAATTTCAAGGATATTTTGTTTTAAATACGCTTGCAAAATTAAGTTTTGCTAAATTTAAAGATTTTTTTCAACCCTCTTGTAAAATTAATGCCATAGCCTTGGATGATAAAACATATAAAAACTACTCTCATACTGCTATTTTAACCAAACATTTAAAAACTCAATTTATAAAACCTATGTATCATGCTTTGCAAGCTAATTCAGAATTTAAATATAGTGGAAAAAGTTTGTAATTTCGTAAAGATAATAAAAGATCTTATAAGCTTTTAAAGCGTCCAAAATATCCTGTGATTTTAGTAGATGATGTTGTAACTACGGGATTAAGTTTGCTTGAAGCAAGAGAGCTTTTAGAAAAAAATAATATCGAAGTACTTTTTGCTTTAGTTTTAGCTAACGCAAAAGAATAATCTGCTAAAATACAAAGATTAATTTTAAGGATTTTTATGGAAAATATTTTTACTAAAGATTCAGATATTGAAAATATAGATATAGAAAGTTCTATAAAGAGTAGTTATTTAGATTATTCTATGAGTGTTATTATAGGCCGTGCTTTACCTGATGCTAGAGATGGGCTTAAGCCTGTTCATAGAAGAATTTTATATGCTATGAATGATTTAGGTGTTGGAAGTCGTAGTGCGTATAAAAAATCAGCGCGTATAGTGGGTGATGTTATCGGTAAATACCATCCACATGGTGATACAGCTGTATATGATGCTTTAGTAAGAATGGCACAAGATTTTTCTATGCGTTATCCAAGCGTAGATGGGCAAGGAAACTTTGGTTCTATTGACGGTGATGGTGCTGCTGCGATGCGTTATACTGAAGCTAGGATGACGATTTTAGCTGAAGAACTTTTGCGTGATATAGAAAAAGATACAGTTGATTTTATACCAAATTATGATGATTCTATGAGTGAGCCTGATGTTTTACCTGCTAGGGTGCCAAATTTATTACTTAATGGTTCAAGTGGTATTGCAGTAGGTATGGCTACTAATATTCCTCCGCATAGCTTAAATGAGCTTATTGATGGTTTGCTTTATTTAATTGATAATAAAAATGCAAGCTTAGAAGAAATAATGCAATTTATCAAAGGCCCTGATTTTCCAACCGGTGGTATTATCTTTGGTAAAAAGGGTATTATAGAAGCTTACCGCACAGGTCGTGGTAGGGTAAAAGTAAGAGCAAAAACCCATATTGAAAAAAGAGCTAATAAAGATATTATTGTAATAGATGAACTTCCTTATCAAACCAATAAAGCAAGATTGATAGAGCAAATTGCTGAACTTGCTAAAGAAAAACAAATCGAAGGCATTGCTGAAGTTAGAGATGAGAGTGATAGAGAAGGAATTCGCGTAGTAATTGAGTTAAAACGCGATGCTATGAGCGAGATTGTGTTAAATAATCTTTTTAAATCTACCACTATGGAAAGCACTTTTGGTGTGATTATGCTTGCTATACATAATAAAGAACCAAAAGTTTTTTCTTTAATTGAACTTTTAAATTTATTCTTAAATCATAGAAAAACTGTAATTATTAGAAGAACTATTTATGAGCTGCAAAAAGCTAGAGCTAGAGCGCATATTTTAGAAGGTTTAAAAATTGCACTAGATAATATTGATGAAGTGATAGCTTTGATTAAAAACTCTCCTGATAATCCAACGGCTAAAAATTTATTAATGCAAAAATTTGGCTTAAGCGAGCTTCAATCTAATGCGATTTTAGATATGAAATTAGGTCGTTTAACAGGACTTGAAAGAGAAAAAATCGATAATGAATTAAGAGAATTATTAGCAGAAATAGAGAGGCTTGATCAAATTTTAAAAAGCGAAATTTTGCTTGAAAATTTAATCAAAGATGAGTTAAAAGAAATCAGAACAAAATTTGATGTACCAAGAATTACTCAAATTGAAGATGACTATGATGATATTGATATAGAAGATTTAATACCAAATGAAAATATGGTAGTTACTATCACTCATCGTGGCTATATTAAGCGTGTTCCAAGTAAGCAATATGAAAAACAAAAACGCGGTGGTAAAGGTAAGGTCGCGGTTACAACTTATGATGATGATTTTATAGAAAGTTTCTTTACGGCAAATACACATGATACTTTGATGTTTGTTACTGATCGTGGACAGCTTTATTGGCTTAAGGTTTATAAAATTCCTGAAGGAAGTAGAACTGCTAAAGGCAAAGCTGTGGTTAATCTCATTAATCTACAAGCAGATGAAAAAATCATGGCAATTATTCCAACCACTGATTTTGATGAGAGCAAATCATTGTGTTTCTTTACTAAAAATGGTATCGTAAAACGCACAAATTTAAGTGAATATCAAAACATTAGAAGCGTGGGTGTAAAAGCGATTAATCTAGATGAAAATGATGAACTTGTTACTGCAATTATCGTAGCAAGGGATGAAAATGAAATTGTAAATATAAATACAGACGAAAACTTAGAAGCAGAAGATAATCTGGAAATTGAAACAAATGAAAATAGCGAAGAGTTTGAAATTGTTAGTGGTAAAATGCTTTTTGCAGTTACTAAAAAAGGTATGTGTATTAAATTCCCACTTACTAAAGTTAGAGAGATTGGCCGCGTAAGTAGAGGGGTGACTGCGATTAAATTTAAAGAAAAAGATGATGAAGTTGTGGGTGCTGTTGTTATAGAAAATGACGCGCAAGAAATCTTAAGCGTAAGCGCAAAAGGTATAGGTAAGCGTACTGATGCAGGTGAATATAGACTTCAAAGTAGAGGTGGTAAGGGTGTAATATGCATGAAACTTACTGCTAAAACAAAAGATTTAATCGGAATAGTTATAGTCGATGAAAGTATGGATTTAATGGCATTAACAAGCAGTGGTAAGATGATACGCGTTGATATGCAAAGTATTAGAAAAGCAGGTAGAAACACAAGTGGTGTGATTGTTGTTAATGTTGAAAATGATGAGGTTGTAAGCATTGCTAAATGCCCTAAAGAAGAAGATGAGGAATTAGATGCTGAAACTAATATGGATTTAAATTTAGAATAGTAAAATTCTGGAATGCTTTTTGCTATCTTAAATAATATCAAATAAATTGAAGGTGTAAAAATGAAAAAAGTTATTTTTATGTTTTGTTTGGCTTTAGGTTTTAGTGCGTGTGCACTAGATCAAAGAGGTGCGAAACCTGCTCAAGCTCAAGCTACTCAAGCTGCAAGTTCTGATGTTGTAGTTCAAAAAGTAGACAAAGATGATGTGCGTAATATCATTAGAGAAGAAAAAATGCTTGCAAATGATACAAGCACAGACAATGATTTAACTTTTACAGCAGTGGGTGAGGGTATTGCTCCTTTAAATACAGTTTCTGTTGGTCAAGCTTTGGCCTTAGCTAAAAGAGCAGCAATCACTGATGCTTATAGACAATTAGCTAGTAAGTTATATGGTGTAAGAGTTAATGGTAAAGATACAGTAAAAGATGCAATGCTTAAAAGTTCAACCATTACAGCACAAGTAAATGGTTTGATTAAAAATGCAAGTGTAGTTGATCAAGACTTTAAAGATGGTCTTTATAGAGTAAATGTAGAACTTAAAATCGATGCTGACAAGTGGAAAGAATTGTTTGCTTATTAATCCTTATAATTTTTAATGCTACTGCCCAAGATGAGTTTATATTTTGGGCAGAACTCTCTAATAAAAATTTAATCCTTTTTCATCAAAATGAAACTATTTCTATGGCTATGACCAAGAGTAAAAAAAAGAATTTAGAATATGCTTGTGAGTTAGTTTATACACCAAGTGACTTGAAGTCTTTAGTGCGCAATGATTTTGGTATGATAGATGAAGAGAAAATGACAAAATTAGATAAATTTAACTTTTTAAATAATCACAAAAATGATTTAATTGATTGCTTTTTTAATTCAAAAATAGATGTAAAAGATTTTGTAAAAAGTGAACAAGCAAGCGCGCAAAGCGAAACTTATGTAAGAATTTTGCCACTAAGATTTATAGTTGAATTTCATGATAATAGTGCCTTTGTATATTATCTTAAATAAATACAAAGCTAGCTTTTATAAAAATCAAGTTAAAATACTTAAAAAAATATTAAGAGTATAAAATGCAAAAAAGTATCCCTCGTTATTTATTATTTAAATATTTGCGTTTTGATAAAGATCAACCCTTTATCATGCTTTCAAAAATTTTAGCCTTTTTAGGTGTGAGTATAGGGCTTTGCGTGCTTTTAGTTGCAATGGCTATTATGAATGGTTTTGATAAGGAATTTGAAAGAAAACTTTTTACTATGAATTATCCTATCACTATATTGCCACGTTTTGGAGCAAGTGTGGATGATAAATTATTACAAGAATTAAGAATCAAATTTCCAAATTTATTATTTAGTCCTTATATTGCCACTCAAGTCATAGCAAGAAATGATTTAAAATTAGAAGGCGGTATGCTTTTTGGGGTTAATTTTGAAGATGAAAAAAAGATCAATGAAGTAGTAGCTCAAGCTTTAGGAGATAAAAAATTAGATAATTTTGATATTTTAATTGGTAAGGGTTTAAAAGAAGAATTTGGACTAGATTATAATGAAAAAATAACTCTAATTTTTTCCAATCTTAATGCTAGTGGTCTTTCGCTTATCCCGCAGGTTAAAAGATTTGATGTTAAGGCTGATTTTTCTTCAGGGTTATTAGCCTATGATAAAGCTTATATGTATACAGATGCTAAAGCCTTAGCTAAAATTTTATCATATCCTCAAGGAAATTATGATGGAGTGCATGTGTATTCAAATAAACCCTTTGAAGATATTAAACAAATTGATGCTTTTTTGGGTGCAAGATATGCTAGCATCGGTTGGTGGGAACAAAATGGAAATTTCTTTGCAGCTCTTGCTTTAGAAAAAAGAGCTTTGTTTATAGTATTGATGTTGATTATTTTAGTTGCAAGTTTAAATATAGTAAGCTCTTTATTGATGATAGTGATGAATAGACGCAGCGAAATAGCTTTATTGCTTTCCTTAGGTGCTAGTAAGCTAGAGATTAAAAAAACATTTTTTTCTTTAGGATTTTTGATAGGTGGAAGTGGTATCGTAGCAGGTGTGATACTTGCAGCTATTGCTTTGTGGGTACTTGGAAATTTTGACATTATTTCTTTGCCAAGTGATGTTTATGGTATGAGTAAATTGCCTTTAGAACTTTCTTTAGTTGATTTTTGTATTACACTTTTTGGAGCTATTGTGATTGTAAGTTTATCTTCTTATTATCCTGCTAAAAAAGCAACTCAAGTAGATATTTTAGATACTTTAAGAAACGAATAAATTGTAAAAATTTATTCGTTTAAGAATTTTTGAATTTCATTGAAAAAGTTTTCATAACTAATATCTTTTATGGTTTTAATAAATTTTCCATTCTCATCAATCAAATAAAATTCGCCACTATGTGCTATAGAATATCCCATAGCAGAATCTTTAAGATTGATTTTTTCATATACTACGCCATAATTTTTAGTAACTTTTTCTAATTCTTTTTCATCTTTAGCAACCAATGCAGTTGAATTTGGGTAAAAATACTTAACCCATTGGCTAGTTTGAGTTAAGTTGCTATCTCTTGCTGGATCTAGTGAGATAAATACTACATGAGCTTTTTCTTTATTTGGCATTTTTTCTAAAACATTAGCAATCAAGGCAAGCTCACCAGGACAGACATCAGGACAATATGTATAGCCAAAATATACAATTAGTTTTTTACCGATAAAATCTTTTAGACTAAGTATGCCTTTTTCAGAATTTAAGTGAAAATTGTATTTGTTGTTTTCAAAATACTGCACAGATATAAAAAACACCCCAAAAATTACCACAATTAATAAAAAAATATTTATTTTTTTCATATTTTACCTTTTTACATCAAAGTCAAAATAAAAATCTAGTGGAGTTTCATCATCAAAAAGCTCTATTCTAAAACGCATCACATCTAGCGTACAAGAACTTAAAACTAATTTAGCATGATAAGTGTTGTTGATTTTTTTAAATTGTGGAACAATATCTCCCATATACATATTAAGCCCATAAACTCTAGCGTTTAGTTTTTTAAACTCACCTAAATTAGTGATATTTAAATCAAGTTCATTTAGTGTAGTTATAGGCTTTGGATTTAAATTTATCAAGATTTTTTTATCTTTAAAATTATACTCACACTCTTGGATATTTAGATCGCATGCTAAAGGCGTTAGAGTGGTGATTAACTCTCTTTTTTTCCCAGAATTTGTTGAATTAGTATAAAAATAAGCCCCGCATATAGCAAAGATTATAGCTAGGGCAAAGATAAGTAGATTTTTCATTATTTTTTAATGCTTCTTGACTTAATATCTTTTAGTTCAATTGTGCTATTATCATCAAAATAAAGTGTTAAATTAGCTTTGGTTTGAGGTGTGATATTTTCTTTAAGATTTAGTATCATAATATGCATGCCACCTGGCTTAAGTTCAGCGCTTGAATTGGCTTTTATGGTAATTTGAGGGATTTGCACCATCATTTTTTTACCATTTTCCATGATATGATCGTGAATTTCAGTTGTATCACTTAATGAGCTTTGAGCTTTTATTAGTTTTATATCTTTATCAGAGTTGTTTTTAAGTTCCAAAAAAATTGCTGTTGTTTTAGAATTTGGCGGAGTTTGTCTAACATAAGGATCATTTATAGTGATTTCATTTGCAATAGCAAAGGTGCTTAATATAGCTAAACTAAGTAATTTTTTCATTATCATTCCTTTATATTTTTTAGTCAATCATAAACATTATACACGGAAAAAATTAAAAATATATTTATTGTAAAAATATTATAATTATCTCTTTGTTGTTTTAAATTTTAATAGAAAGGTATAAATTGTTTAAAACTATATTAGTATTATTTAGTCTGGTTGTATTTGTAAATGCAAGTGATCTTGCAAAAATTTATTTAAATCAAGGTATTGATGCAGTTGAAAAGGTGTTAGAGCAAGAATTAAGCAAGAAAGATTTTTGGCTTGATGAGATAAAAGATAAAAATGTTAGCCTTGGTTACTACGAAGAAAATGTAGCTATTGTATTGACTAATAAAAGCGACAAAATCATTAGAGTTTATCATTATAATGATGGAAAAGTAGAAAAGAAATTTATTCAAAAAGATGTTTTAACTGGTTTGGCTGGAGATAAAGAAATAGAAGGGGATTTAAAAACTCCTATAGGTTTTTATGAGCTTGGAAAGAAATTTTATCCTGGTGACCCATATTATGGACCATTTGCTTTTGCGACAACTTATCCAAACGTTTTAGATAAAACTTTAGGTAAAACAGGTGGTGGAATTTGGATTCATGGATATCCTTTAGATGGAACGCGTTTAGATACTTATAAAACTAGAGGTTGTATTGCTGTACAAAATGATTTACTAGAAGATTTTAATAAATTAGTCGCTGATAGAAAATCATATGCAATGACAGAGGAAAAAAATAAAGTAAGAACAAACCATGAAGAAGTTGCTATTTTGTTAGCAAATTTATTTGCTTGGAAAGACAGTTGGCAAAAAAGTGACATTGACAAATACTTATCTTTTTATGATCAAAAAATATTCAAGCATAAAAATAAATTTTCATATGAGCAGTTTGCAAAAAACAAACAAAGAATTTTTGCTAAAAAAGAAGAAAAAACTATTAAATTTTCAGATCTTAGCATAAGTCCTTATCCAAATGAAAAAAATGAGAAGATTTTTAGAATAGGATTTTATGAAGATTATCGTAGTACTAATTATAAATTCAAAGGAGAAAAAGTTCTTTATGTTAAGCTAGTTGAAGATAAAATGCAAATTTTAGCTGAACAATAATGGCTTATATAAAAATCGATCGCTTAGCTTATGAGTATAATCTTGACCTAATAGCCTCTAAGGCTGGAGGTTATGAAAAAGTAATTTGTGTTTTTAAAGATAATGCTTATGGTCATGGAGCTAAACTTTTAGCTCCTATAGCTAGAGCAAAAGGTATAAATTTTATAGCCGTAAAAAATGAAGACGAAGCAAAAGAGCTTGAAAATATTTTTGATAATATCTTAATTTTATCTCATCATCCACATGGTAATGAAAGTGAAAAATTTATTTATGCATTAAATGCAAAAAATGACATAAAAAAGCTTAAAAAAAATACAAAAATTCATTTAGTCATGGATACAAATATGCATAGAAATGGAATTTTACCTGAAGAAATTCAAGAAGTGATGCAAGGGTTAAAAAGTAATAATTTGATACTTCATGGAGTGATGATGCATTTTGCAGGAAGTGATGAAGTAGATGCAAGTTATTTTGTGCAAAAACAAAAATTTCAATACGCTAAAAAGTTAATTTATGATTTATTACAAGAAGAGGCTAAGAACTTAGTATTTCATTCTCATAATTCTGAAGCTTTATTTAGAGCAAATACTTTAGAAGATGATGAGTATTGTAGAGTAGGGCTTGTACAATTTGGTTATGCGCATTTTAATAAAGATTTGCGTAAGGTTTTGAGTTTATGGGCTGAAAAATTAAGCCAAAGAGTGTTAAAAAAAGGTCAAAGTGTTGGTTATGGTGGAATGTATAGTGCAAAAGAAGATATCGAAATAGCAACTTATGATTTAGGTTATGCTGATGGGCTTTTGCGTTATGATGGTAAAAAAGATTTTTTTCTTCCTAATGGTAAAAAAATACTTGGAAAAATGTCTATGGATAGCTTTTCTTGTGAAAATGATAGTGAGGTAATTTGTGTTATGAATGATGCAAATGTTATGGCTAACTTTTTTAATACTATTAATTATGAAATTTTAGTAAAACTTTCTCCAAATTTAAAAAGAATTGTAATTTAAGATAAAAAGTACTAATATATCTAAAGAAAGGATAAATATGGCATTTTTAAATTGGGCTATTTTAATTTTATTTTTATTTATAGTGTTTTTGCTGATTAATCGTTATGAAAGAAAAATAAAGATTTTGCATAAAAATATAGAGATTTTAAAAAATGAATGCAAGAAAAATAGTGAAAACATAGAACAAAATAGAATTTTAATAGAAAAAAATAGATCAAACATTGAAGATATTAAACATCAAGATTAGTTTTAATCTTGAAGTGTTTTAGCTATAAGTTCTAATGGGTGTAAAAATCTTGTGGAAATTTTTTCATGCTCTAATGCATTTGAAATTTGCATTCTACAAGCTGAGCACTCTGCGCTAATGATTTCTACATTACTTTTTTGTATGTTTTGAGCTTTTTTTATGCCAACTTGCAAAGCTTTTTCATAATGATCAGTTTGTATGCTAACTCCACCAAAACCACAGCACTCGTTTGACTTGATAAGTTCTTTAAAAGCATAATTTTGCTTTAGTAAAGCTCTTGGTTCTTTAAAAACCCCTTGCATTTTTCTTGCATGGCAAGGATCATGATATGCGATTTTTGTATTTATTTTTTTCTTTGTTTTTAAAAGTTCTTCTAAATTAGTGTATTCATAAAAATATTTTGTTGCAAGTAATATTTTACTGGAAATATTTTTAGCTCTTATTGCCCATTCTTCATCATTTTGCATATGGAAAAAATGTTCATAGTCTATATTAATCATCGCAGAGCAGGTCGCTTCTGGGATAATGATATAATCTAGTGTTTTTAATTTCTCCTCAAAATAAATGATATTTTTTTTAGCTAATTTTTCTACACTGTTAAAATCTCCGGTAAAATAATGAGGAGCACCACAACAAGATTGATCTTTTAATAAATCTACATTGATTTTAAGATGTTTACAAATTTCAAGCAAGGCAAAACCTGTATTAGTGTAGGAATAATTAGATAAACAACCTATAAAAAGTCCTATAGTTTTTTCGCCTTGATTGTTTATAAAATCAGGATTAGAGGCTAAAAAACTTTTCTTAGCTAAAGAAGGCAATAAGCGGTCTTTTTTGATTAATGGTAGGCTAAATTTAGCTTTCATTCCTAAATTTTTATGTTGCAAGCTAAAAGCACAACTTTGAAAAACATAGCCTAATCTTGCTAAGATATCTAAAATCTTTCTGTGTCTTAAAAAAAAGAAAGCAAGCTTTTTATACCATGCTATGCCAAATTTTTGAGCTATATCAAAGCGCGCTTTTTCAATAGCACTATCTACTCTTAAATGACTTGGACAAACTTCAACGCAATTTGTGCATAAAAAACATGATTCGAAAGTTTTTTTAAGATTTTTATCAAGTTCTAGTTCTTGATTTTTATAAGCACTAATTAAATCCAAAAAACCACGAGGAGAAGTGCTCTCATCGCGGTTTATCTCATGTATAGTACAAACTGGTATGCATTTGCCACATTTTACGCAAGCATTAGAAATTTCATTAACATTTAGCATATTAAACCGTTTTAGAAAATACTTTTTTATCTTCACTAATGCGTTTTAAATATTTATCAAAACACATAGCAATATTACGTATTAAAAGTACTCCTGTTTCATTAACTTTGATATAATTTTCATCTATAGTGACAAATTCGCTAAGTTCTTCAAGTTCTTTTAAATCTTGTTTAAAATATTCAAAAAAATCAATCTTAAATTTATTTTCTATATTTTTTATATTAAGGGCAAAATTACTCATAAGTTCCATAATAACAGCTTTTCTTAATTCATCATCATCATCAAGCATAATACCTTTTTCACAAGGTAATCTACCTTCATCAATAGCTTTTTCATAACTTGGCATGTCTTTGAAATTTTGCATATAATGTCTTTGTCCTTCGCCTATACTTGTTAAGCCAATGCCAATTAAATCAGTTCCACCTTTTGTAGTATAGCCTTGGAAATTTCTATGCAAGCTACCATTTTCTAAAGCTTTAAAAAGTTCATCTTGTGGTTTTGCAAAATGATCCATTCCTATCATTTTATAACCATTTTGAGTTAAAAATTTTTCACAGTATTCTAAAATCTGAAGTTTTACATCAGGGCTTGGTAATGTACTTTCATCGAATTTTCTCATATTTTTTTTAAGCCAAGGTACATGTGCATAGTTAAAAATAGCAAAACGATCAGGATTGATTAGTAATGCTTTTTCTAAAGTTTGCTTAAAACTTTCTAGGCTTTGATAAGGAAGGCCATAAATTAAGTCCATATTTACTGAGTTAATTCCCTTTTTTCTTACCATATCTACTGCATTTTTGGTTAATTCAAAAGGTTGAATTCTATGAATTTCCTTTTGAACCTTTTCATCAAAATCTTGCACGCCAAAACTGATACGGTTAAAACCATTTTGAATCAAAACATCAGCTTGTTCTTCATTTAAAAATCTAGGATCAATCTCACAGCTTACTTCACTATCTTGGGTAAAATTTGGAAAAACACTTTTAATTTTTAAAATCAAACTTTGCAATTGTTTAGCGCAAAAGAAAGTAGGGGTGCCACCACCAAAATGCATTTGAGCTACTTCTCTTTGGGTGTTGATGATATTTGCTAAAAGATCAAGCTCTTTAAAAAGATAGTTTAAATATCTTTCTTTGCTTTCTTCTTTAGCAGTATATATTACATTACAACCACAAAAATAGCAAGCGCTTCTACAAAAAGGCAAATGAAAATACAAAGACAATTGTGCTTTTTGATCTTTTAAAATTTGTATATAATCTTCATATTTAAACTGAGTGTTAAATTCCACTGCAGTAGGATAAGATGTATATCTTGGGCCTGCTTTGGAGTATTTAACAAAGCTTTTATAATCTTTCATTTGGTTTTACCTTTTGCATCATTTCTTTCATATTAATAAACAAATTAGGATGTTTAGCATGAATATTGCTAATTAGTTGATCTAAATCAATATTTACTTCTTTTACGCCTTTGGCAACTTGATGTTTAATCTCATCCATAGCAACCGTCCAAACATCGTTAAAATCAATAGGAATTTGTTGATAAATAGCCTTTTCTAATTTGAGTTCAAAATTATCTTTTTGCACCTCTTTGGCATTTTGTAAAAACTCAATTAGGGTTTTTACTGAAAACATAGTTTTAACTTCGCCATTTTCATCTACTATAAACCATGGTTCAGGTGCTAATTCATGGCCATTTTTTAAGCTTAATTTTTTTTCTTTTTCGTTTATATGAGTTAGATGAAATATGGTTTGATTGTGTTTTTCTATACCCAAATAATTTGATAATTCATTAATGATATCTTGAGAACTTTTTTTACTTAGACTATCCAATCTTACTCCTTGTTTAATAATTTTGCAATTTCTTTTGCATGATAAGTTATGATAAGCTTAGCTCCTGCTCTTTTGAAAGCAAGCATAGTTTCAAGCACTATTTTTTCATAGTCAATCACACCTGCTTTTTGACCTGCTTTTAATAAAGCATATTCACCACTTACATTATATACACAAAGTGGAAGTTTGGAATGATTTGCTATATCTTTAACTACATCTAAATACGCAAGTGCTGGTTTAACCATCAAAATATCAGCACCTTGTTTTTCATCTTCTAAGCTCTCGCATAAGGCTTCTTTACCATTAGCAAAATCCATTTGATAGGTTTTTCTATCCCCATAGCTTGGCGCAGAATCAGCCACATCTCTAAAAGGTCCATAATAAGCTGAGGCAAATTTAGTAGAATAAGCCATAATAGGTAAATTCTCAAAACCATTTTCATCTAAAGTTTTTCTTAAAGTTTCAATAATGCCATCCATCATACCGCTTGGTGCTATCATATCAGCGCCATTTTTGGCATGAATTAGAGCTTGTTTGGCTGAAATTTCTAAAGTTAAATCATTATCCACACTTTTGCTTTTTGGATCAATAATACCACAATGACCATGATCAGTATACTCACAAAAACAAAGATCGGTAATCACTACTAAATTAGGAAATTTTGCCTTAATAGCTCTTAGACTTGTAGCAATCAAACCATCATCGCTCAATGCATCACTTCCACAGCTATCTTTTTTAGAACTTTCTAGCACACCAAATAAAATAATAGCTTTAATGCCAAGATTAATTAGTTCTTCGCATTCTTTTAAAATTTCATCTAAGCTCATTTGAAACACACCTGGCATAGATGCGATTTCATTTTTAATATTAGTACCATTTACAACAAAAAGGGGGTAGATTAAATCATCTAAATTTAAAGTATTTTCTTTTACTAGACTTCTAATATTCTCATTTAGTCTTAATCTTCTAAAGCGTTTAAACATAAATTTCCTTTTTGTTTGTTAAAATTGCTTAAATTCTAGCATATTTTTTGTAAAAAGGTGAAGAAAATAATGACTATTCAAATTTCTGAAATAGCAAAACTTCCCACTCGTTTTGGAGAATTTAATATACAAAGTTTTAAAGAAAATGACAAAGAACATCTTTGTATTTTTAAAGGAAAATTAGAAAAAGAAGTTAATATTAGAATCCATTCAGAATGTTTAACAGGTGATGTTTTAGGAAGTTTAAAATGTGATTGCGGTGAGCAACTTGACTTTTCATTAAAATATATCCAAGAGCATGGTGGTATGGTGATTTATCTAAGACAGGAAGGAAGAGGTATAGGACTTTTTAATAAAATTAATGCTTATGCTTTACAAGATAAGGGTTTTAATACTATAGAGGCAAATCATCAATTAGGATTTAAAGCAGATGAGCGTAGTTATGAAATAGTAGATTTTATACTTAAACATTATCAGATTACTAAGATTAATCTTTTGACTAATAATCCTGAAAAACTTAGCTCTTTAAAAGGAAAAGTAAATTTAAGAATTCCTATTTTAATTGAAGCAAATCGTTTTAATAAAGATTATTTGGAAATTAAACATACGCAAATGGGGCATTTAAATTGAAAATTTATGAAGAGCAATTAAATTTTTTAAAAGATTTTGCAAATAAAGATGATTTTTACCAAAGAATCGCGCTTTATAAAGAGTTGTTAAAAAAATTTAATGCTGTGCATAATCTAACTCATCTTGAAAACATAGACGACAATATTATTGATAGTATAAAAATTTTAGACTATTGTGATTTGACTGATAAAAAAAAGATTGTTGATGTTGGAAGTGGGGCTGGTTTTCCTGCAATATTTTTAGCATGTATTTTGGAAAATAGTAATTTTTTTCTATTTGAACCCAGTGTTAAAAAGGCTTCTTTTTTAAGAGTGATTAAAACTGAGCTTAATTTGATAAATATAAATATCATAAAAGAAAAATTACAAAATCATCCACCTTTCAAAGTAGATTTAATCACATCAAGGGCTTTGATGGATATAAAACCTTTGATTGAAATTTCAAATGGTTTTTATGATGAAAAAACTTCATTTTTGCTTTATAAAGGTAGCGAGGTTTATGATGAACTACAAGGAATGAAAGATTATAAAATTTTCAACCGCGGTTTTAGAAATTATTGTCTTTTAAAAGTAAAGGAAAAGCTATGTTAATTTTTGGACATCCTTTGATAAATATGCAAAAATTTAGTCATTATGAAAATATTTTTATTAAAACCAATGTGAATTGTTTTGAATATGATGAATCGGTTATTAAAAATGCAAAAGATGAAAAAGTAGATTTTGGTATTTTTGTTAAAAACGAAGAAGAAATTTTACTTTCTAATGCATTGGGTGCAAAATACATTTTAATAAAAGATGAAAATTTGGCAAAAATTGCATCAAAGATGGCCGAGTTTTATATGTTTGATTCTAAAATTTTATTTTTGCTTGATACTTTAAAAAATAACCTGAAAAAAGCTTATGAATTAAATGTAGATGGAGTTTGCTTAAAATCCTTCATCAGCTAAACTAAACCCATTAAGGGTTTAGTC